>NZ_QRJA01000021.1:11355-48234 GCF_003471405.1 Collinsella sp. AM20-15AC | reverse complement strand
CGGTTCGACGAACAGCCGATCGTGTCAACCTTGGTCTAACAGAGCCATAGAAAAAGGGTCGGAAGCGAGCTTCCGACCCTTTAAAAACATCAAAGATGATGCGATACGCGTTGGACTACAGCGCGAAGTCGCCGCCGACGAGCGTGGAGACGGGCTCCTCGTGGTAAACGGCGGAGATGGCCTGAGCGAACTCCTCGGCGACCGAGATAGTCTTGATCTTGCCGCCGACCTCGACGGGGATGGCGTCGGTGACGACGCACTCGACGATGGGGGCGTCGTTCAGACGCTCGATGGCCGGACCGGAGAAGATGCCGTGGGTGGCGCAGACGTAGATGTCGCCGGCGCCCATAGCCTTGAGCTCCTTGACGTTGGCGCACAGGGTGCCAGCGGTGTCGATCATGTCGTCGTTGATGATGCAGGTCTTGCCCTTGATGTCGCCGATGATGCCCATGACCTCGGCGGCGTTGTGGCGCGGACGGCCCTTGTGGGCGATGGCCAGGTCGCAGCCGAGCATGTCGGACAGCTTCTTGGCGGCCTTGGCGCGACCCACGTCGGGGGAGACGACAACCAGGTTGTCGGTGTCGAAGTGCATGTCGTTGTAGTACTGGCCAAACAGCGGCAGTGCGGACAGGTGGTTAACCGGGATATCGAAGAAGCCCTGGATCTGGCCCTGGTGCAGGTCGAGGGTGATGATGCGGTTGACGCCGGCGCGCTCGAGCAGGTTGGCGACGAGGCGGGCGGTGATGGGCTCGCGCGGGCCGGCCTTGCGGTCCTGGCGGGCATAGCCGTAGTGGGTGATGACGGCGGTGATGGAGCGGGCGGATGCGCGCTTGGCAGCGTCGGTGGCGATGAGCAGCTCCATGAGCATGTCGTTGACGTTGCCGCCGGCCACGGACTGAATCAGGAAGACGTCGGCGCCGCGGACGGTCTCGTCGTAGCGGGCGTAAATCTCACCATTGGCGAACTGCTTTAGCGTAAGGCCCGAAAGCTCGACCCCAAGGTACTCAGCAATCTTCTGAGCGAGGGGACGGTTGGAGGAACCGGAATACACACGGATGGACTTGCGCATATTCTCCGACTTCTCGGGATCATTAATCGGCATTACCCTTCTCCTTTAATATCGAATGCCATATAGATGCCTTGTTGCATTGTAACCGCGCGGCGGGGTTTATCGGGTCTTGATAACGTCTTTACCGTCAACGGACACGAACCGACCACTCTCCGGCCGCGCAGGTCAGCATAGAAAAAGGAGCTGTCCCCATGGAACAGCTCCTTTTGTGCTTGGTAAAACGTTATACCTCGTCGTCCTCGTGCAGGCGGCGGCGGTAATCGGCGGCCCAGCTCTCAATATTTACCTGACGGGCGCGGCCCAGACCGAGTGCGTCGGCCGGGACCGGCTCGGTGATGACGGAGCCGGCGGCCACGAGTGCACCGTCGCCGATCTGGGCGGGTGCGACCATCATGGTGTCGGAACCGATGAAGGCATCCTTGCCGATGACGGTCTTGTGCTTGTGGACGCCGTCGTAGTTGCAGGTGATGGAGCCCGCGCCCACGTTGACGCCGGAGCCCATGGTGGTGTCGCCGATGTAGGACAGGTGCGGCACCTTGGAGCCCTCGCCGATCGTGGACTTCTTGATCTCCACGTGCGTGCCGGCCTTGGATCCGTCGAGCATGTGGGTGCCCGGGCGCAGGTAGGCGCGCGGGCCGCAGTCGACGCCGTTCTCGATGACGGCCTCGATGGCGATGGTCTCGTCGATGACGCAGCCGCTGCCGACGGTGGTGTCGGTGAGACGGCTGTTGGGGCCGAGCTGGCACTCCTCGCCCACGGTGACGTGGCCGATCAGGTGCGTCTGCGGCCACACGACGGTGTCGCGGCCGATGGTGGCGTCGGGGCCGATCCAAGCCTGCGTGGGGTCGATGAACGTGACGCCCTCGGCCATCCAGTGCTCGTTGATGCGGTCGCGCGCGATGGCGGTAAGCTGCGCGAGCTGGATGCGGCTGTTGACGCCCAGGCCGTCGCGGTAGTCGTCGCAGTGGAAGATGGAGACTGCCTGGCCGTGACCCTTGAGGATTTCGAGCATGTCGGGCAGGTAGTACTCGGACTGCGCGTTGTCGTTGCCGATCTCGTTAATGTGGGCGGCGAGCTGCGCGCCGTCGAAGGCGTAGCAGCCGGCGTTGCACTCGAGTAGCTCGGCGGCCTGCTCGGGCGTGCAGTCCTTCTGCTCGATGATGCGCTCGATCTGACCATCGGCGCCCAGCTTGATGCGGCCGTAGCCAAAAGGATCGGGCGGGGTCATGGTCATGACGGTGCAGGCGAGCTCGCCGGTGGCGACGGTCTGTGCGAACTTGGCGACGGTGTCGGCGGTGATGAGCGGCAGGTCGCCGTTGAGCACGACGACGGGGCCTTGCGTGATGCCGCAGGCCTCGAGCGCGACCTTTACGGCGTGGCCGGTGCCCAGGCGCTCGGTCTGCTCGACGCACTCGACTTTGGTGGCGCTGTTGGCGTAGGCGCCGTCGATGAGGGCGCGCATCTCGTCGGCGTGGCTGCCGATGACGACCACGACGCGGCTGCAGCCGGCCTTGATGGTGGCGTCGACGATCCACTGGACCATGGGCTTACCCAGGATCTTGTGCGAAACCTTGCAGTGGTTCGACTTCATGCGGGTGCCCTCGCCGGCAGCGAGGATAATTGCGGTTGCGTCCATGTGATCTCCTGTTACGTTATAGAGACGTGTGTTTGGAAACGATACACGGCGCAATATGATACCGCAGGCATATGACGAGCGCGTAACGTTTGGGCCGCGGCGGCTGGGTTTGTGGTTCCGGCGCGGCGGTTGCGCTGCTTGTGCGGTGTTTGCGGCGCTGCGGCATTGGTATTTGGGTGAGAGGGCGGGTGCCCGTGGACAATATGCGAGAGAGGTCGGCCATCGAGCCCGTCGCGGCATTCTCGATGTCGCACCCGGCGGTGCCTGCGCTCTACATGGCGCTAACGCTGGGACTCACCATGTTCTCGATGCAACCGGTGCTGATCGCGCTGTCGCTCGCAGGCGGGCTGGCATACGGCTTTGCGACCCGCGGGGCTGCTCGCACACTGAACGCGCTTCGCTGGCAGCTGCCGGTGATTTTGATCATTGCGCTGGTCAACCCGCTGTTTAGCGCCTCGGGCTCGACGGAGTTGTTCCGCATCGGCATGCGCGCAGTGTATTTGGAGAGCATGGTATACGGCCTGTGTATGGGCGGGCTGTTTGTGGCGAGCGTGCTGTGGTTTGAGGCTGCGGCGTCGATGCTCGAATACGACAAGGTGCTCGCGTTGCTGGGCAACGCCGCGCCGGTGCTCGCGCTCATGATCTCGATGTGCATGCGGCTTATCCCGCAGTTTTTGCGCCGCGGCCGCACGGTGCTGGCGGTGCAGGACGCGATCGATGTGCCGGGCCGCGCGCCGGCCGACCCCGTGCGTTCGCGTTTGCGGGCATCGAGTGTGTTGATGGGCTGGGGCATGGAAGATTCGCTGGAGCGCGCGGACGCCATGCGCTCCCGTGGGTGGGGCGCCGCGACGCGTCGAACGACGTATGCGCGGTATCGACTGGGGCGCAGCGACGTTGCCGCGCTGGTTGGGCTTGCGTTGTTTGGCGTGGCCACGGCGGCAGTGGCGTGGACCGCGACGACGCAGTATTCGTTTTATCCGCAGCTCTCGGTGCCGGCGCCGTGGCCGGGCTATGTCGTGTACGCTGCCTGGATGGTGCTGCCTTGCGCGTTGCATGCGATTGATGAGAAGAGGTTTGGTTGATGGCTCGGTTTGATAGGAGCTCGGCGGCGGGTGTGGCATATGGCTCGGCCACGCCGGCGATTGAGGTGCGAGGCCTTAGTTTTGCCTATCCCGGGGCCGAGGCACCGGTGCTCGAGGGACTTGATTGGCGTGTTTCCCAAGGTGCGTTTGCGCTGCTTGTTGGCGGTACCGGGTCGGGCAAATCGACGCTGCTGTCGCTGCTCAAGCCCGAGATCGCTCCGGCGGGCGAGCGCACTGGTGATGCGCGCGTGCTGGGCGAGAACGTTGCCGACATGGACGTGCGGGCATCGGCGGAGCGCGTGAGCTATGTGTTCCAGGATCCCGAGAACCAGATCGTGTGCGAAACCGTGTGGCACGAGATGGCGTTTGGCCTGGAAAACTTGGGGCTAGCACGTGATGAGATGCGCCGTCGCGTAGCTGAGACCAGCTATTTCTTTGGTCTGGAGGACTGGCTTCATCGCGATACCGATACGCTTTCGGGCGGCCGCAAGCAGCTGCTGTCGCTTGCCGCCGTCCTGGCGCTGTGTCCGCGTGTGCTGCTACTCGACGAGCCCACGTCTCAGCTCGATCCCGTTGCCGAGAAGAATTTTCTGCACGCGCTGTTTCGTGTGAATCGCGAGCTGGGCTGCACGGTTGTTGTGGCTACGCATCAACCGCGCCCAATGCTCGAGTATGCGACGTGTGCGTACCGGATTGAGGACGGTCGCGTGCGCGAGGTGGCGGATATGGCTTCTTTGGGGCGTCGAGAATCGCTGTTTTCCGACGACATGTTGGGGTGGGGTGCCGTCCGATGTGCAAAAAACGGAGTATTCAGCAGGCGTGAGGACAATTTGGGCTCTCTGGAGCCGCCCGGGGACGTATCGAGCGCGAAAAAAAGTTCGGAATTGGACAAATCGTCCGAATTTGTGGCGCAAACGTCGCTCGAGAACGGCTCGGAAGCCTTCCCGCGCACGGATGGGAGCAGAATACTCCAAAAAATGTACGGCGGGTCGGCTACCACCCTGGCAGGGAGCTGGTTTCGCTACGATCGCGCGGGCGGTTGGGTTCTGCGCGGGCTCGACGTGGCGTTTTCGGCCGGTGCGGTGCATGCGATCGTGGGCGGCAACGGATGCGGTAAGTCGACGATGCTCTCGGTGCTGGCGAAGACCGCCAAGCTGCAGCGCGGTCGCATGGTGCGCGGAGCGGCCTCGGCGGCGCTGCTGCCTCAGAACCCCAAAGCATTGCTGGTTGCCGAGACGGTTCGCGATGAGCTGATGGAATGGGCCTCGACCTGCGGATATGACGAGAACTTGGCGCGGGAGCGTGCGGCGAGCTTGGGGCTGTCGGGTCTGGATGGGCGCCATCCGTACGATCTTTCGGGCGGACAGCGTCAGCTGCTTGCGTTGGCAAAGCTGCTGTTGATCGGCCCCGAACTGCTATTGCTCGATGAGCCCACCAAGGGTTTGGACCTGGCCAGCCGCCGCATCATCGCCCGCGCCCTGCGCGACCATGCGCAGGCTGGCGGCACCGTCGTCATGGCGACGCACGACCTGGACTTTGCCGAGCAGGTTGCCGATGACATTTCCATGATGTTTGATGGCGAGATCGCCTGCATGGAGCCGCCGACCGACTTCTTTGCCGACAACGTGTTTTATAGGGCGTGATGGGATGGCGGATTATCGCATCGTGCGCCTACTCGCAAAACTGGAGATACCGCTGCTGCTGGCGGTGCCAGCCGTGATGGCTGCGGCGTTGCTGGCGGGCGTTGAACAGGCGGCACTTGCCATGCTTGTCGTGGTGGCGCTGGTGCTCGCGCTGTTCTTTGCGGGCTACGAGGCGTCGCGCCCGGGCTTACGCCAGATTATGCCAACGCTGGTTCTGGCGGCGTTGGCTGCGGCGGGGCGCATTCTGTTTGGCCCCATTCCCGACTTTAAACCGGTGAGTGCCATCGCCATTATTGCGGGGGCGACGCTTGGTCGCCGCAATGGTTTTATGGTTGGCGCGTTGGCGGCGCTGACCAGCAATTTCTTTTTTGGACAGGGCATGTGGACGCCGTGGCAGATGTATGCCTGGGGCCTGGTTGGCTATGTTGGCGGCGCGCTGGCGCATGCGGGTGCGTTCGACCGCGCCGACGGCACCGTGCGTATGCCGGCGCTGCTGACCTACGGCTTTGCTTCGGGTTTGCTGTACGGCGTTGTGATCAACGCCTACGACATTATCGGTTTTGTTCAACCGCTCACGTGGGCGGGTGCCATGGCGCGTCTTGCCACCGCCGTACCGTTCGATATCACGCACGGCCTTGCGACCTGCGTGTTTTTGGTCGCCCTGTACAAGCCTTGGTGTCGCCGCATCAACCGAGTCGTCGTGAAGTACGGACTGTAGGGCTGGTTGCGCCGGGGCGGGAATCAATACTGCCGAAGTGCCATTTTAAAACTATGCCGGTTTACGGGGCCAGATTGGCACAAGCAGACCATGCCGGCTATTTTTGAAATAGAGCAAGCCGTTTACCTGCGGTTTTATTATTTCGGAATTGCGTATGGTTGGGGGTTCGCGATTTAGCCCCGTAAACTGGCATAGTTTTGGAATGGCCGGCTGATATGACGGGCGTCGTGACCCTCAAGAGCCAAATTGATCCGTTTTCTTCCGTCTCCAGACGTCCCCGGGGAATCAGCTGAACTCGCCCGCCACGAAATCAGCCTATCTACTACGTTTGACCCGACACCCCCAAACACAACTGCGTTTTATGAAAAACCGCAGGCTTTCTACCTGCGGTTTTCTTTTTGCGTTGTTCGCTGTGGTTGAGGGTGGTGGCTTAAACGTAGTAGATGGGCGTGTTTCGTGGCGGATGGGTCACGTGGATACCACCACGAGGCCCAAAATGATTCGTTTTCCTCCGTCCCCAGGGGATCAGCTGGGGCTAGAGCTCTAGCGTGAGGGTGACGGGGCAGTGGTCGCTGCCGAAGATGTCGCCGCGGATGCCGGTGTCGCGTACGTTGTCGGCGATTGCGTCGCTTACCAGGAAGTAGTCGATGCGCCAGCCGGCGTTGTTCTTGCGGGCATTAAAGCGATAGCTCCACCAGCTGTAGACGCCCTCGACGTCGGGGTTTGCCGCGCGCCAGGTATCGGTAAAGCCGGCGTTGAGCAGCTCGGTAAACTTGCCGCGCTCCTCGTCCGAAAAGCCGGCGTTGCCGCGGTTGGACTTGGGGTTCTTAAGGTCGATCTCCTCGTGCGCCACGTTAAAGTCGCCGCAGGTCACGACGGGTTTGCCGGTCTCGCGCTCGAGCGCGTTCAAAAAGCCGCGGTAAGCATCGTCCCAGGCCATGCGCACGTCGATGCGGGCGAGTTCGTTTTGCGCGTTGGGAGTGTAGACATCCACAAACCAGAACTTGTCGAACTCCAGCGCGCAGACGCGGCCCTCGGTTGCGGCTTGGGCGACGAGTACGGCCGCCTCGTTCTCGCCGGCGTAGGGTAGCAGTGCGTCGGCGTGCAGCACGCGCAGCGGTTCCTGGCGGCTAAAGACCGCAGTGCCCGAATAGCCTTTACGCTCGGCGTAGCTCCAGGTTTGGTGATAGCCGGGCAGGTCAATATCGACCTGGCCTTCTTGCAACTTGGTCTCTTGCAGCGCCAGGATATCGACGTCGAGTTCTTGCGCGATCTGGATAAAGCTCGGGTCCTTTTTGAGCACGGCGCGCAGGCCGTTGACGTTCCACGAGGCGAAAGTGTAAGTCTGAGGCATGGTGTCCTTTCGACGGGGTTGGCAGGCTTAAGATTAGCGCAACAGGGGCGGGGTGGGCTCCGCGCATGCTGACTTAAAGGTCGCATGCTGGGACATCGCCCGACGCCGCCCGATCAACAAGGACGGAGGGCTCATATGACGCAGGCAATATCGGACCCCAGGCAGGCGTCCGCCGCGCTGGCGGATCTGTTTGACACCCACAAGCGCGTGGTCTTCTTTGGCGGCGCTGGTGTTTCCACGGCAAGTGGCATCCCCGATTTCCGCAGCGTGGACGGCCTGTATCACCAGCAGTTTGCCTACCCGCCCGAGACTATGCTCTCGCATAGCTTTTATGAGACACATCCGGCCGAGTTCTTCGACTTTTACCGCACCAAGATGATCGCGCTTAACGCTAAGCCCAACCGCTGTCACACCAAGCTGGCCGAGCTGGAGCGCGCCGGCAAGCTTGATGCCGTGGTGACGCAAAACATCGACGGCTTGCATCAGATGGCGGGCTCGCAGCGCGTGTTCGAGCTGCACGGATCGGTCCATCGCAACATTTGCCAGTCGTGCGGCGCGGTCTATAGCGCCGAGTGGATTTGCTCGCGCGAGCACGAGGACGCCGCGGGCGTGCCCGTGTGCCCCGCGTGCGGTGGTCGCATCAAGCCCGATGTGGTGCTCTACGAAGAGCCGCTCGACGAGCATGTGTTGACCGGTGCCGTTGCCGCCATTGCCGCGGCCGATGCCCTCATTGTGGGTGGGACCTCGCTCGTGGTGTATCCGGCGGCAGGCCTTACGCGTTACTTTACTGGCGATACGCTGGCCATTTGCAATTTGGCGCCTACCGATCAGGATGCAAATGCCGACCTGCTGATTTCTTGCGACATCGCGGCCGCGTTTGCGTTCTAGCCCGTGTGCGCGGATACAATAGAAAGACTGAGTGCAAAGCGACCCCGCCGCCAGCTCCCCAAGCTCGGCGGCGTGGGCATTTTAGGAGGATGTTCATGGCGAACGACAGCAAGACATGGCGGTGCGGAAAGTATGAGCTCAGCTTTGACCGTCCGCGCATCATGGGCGTCCTCAACGTGACGCCCGATTCGTTTAGCGACGGCGGGGAGCACTTCGACCCGGATGCCGCCATCGAGTACGGCCTGGCGATGCTTGACGCCGGCGCCGACATCATCGACGTGGGCGGTGAGTCCACGCGCCCCGGCTTTACCCCGGTTAATCCCGACGAGGAGGCTCGCCGCGTGCTGCCCGTGGTGCGCGCGCTGGCCAAAGAGGGCGCCATCGTCTCGATCGACACGCGCCACGTGGCGGTTGCCAAGGCGGCCGTGCGCTGCGGCGCCTCGATCGTCAACGACGTGACGGGCTTCACCGACCCCAAGATGGTCGAGTTTGTTAAGACGAGCACCTGCGGCGTCATCGTGATGCATGCCGGCGAGGTCGCCGCGCCTACACGCACGCACGCAACGGTGCAGCTCGATACCTCGGCTGCGGCGTTTGTTGCCGAGAAGGCGCGCGAGGCGGCTGCCGAGGCCGCGCGTGAGGCTGAGAAGCCGGCTCGCCGCCGTCGCGGCAAGTTGCTGGGCGAGCCTAAGCCGGAGGCCAAGCTTCCGGGCGGCGTGGTGCAGCCCTCGTTGCCGTTTGGCGATCCGGAGCCCGCGACCGAGCCTGCAAGCGAGCAGGAGACGCCGGCCGCCGAGCAGGCTGCTGCCGCCGAGACCGTCGCGCCCGCGCCCGAGGCCACCGAGGCCGCATCGGAGCCCAATGACCGCCTGGCCGCCATGATGCGCCGCAGCGCCCGCCGCGAGGAAGCCTACGTGCCCACCTCGCAGCTCCGCCGCTTCACCCTGCCCGATTCGGCGCCCATCATGCGCCGCGTCATGGGCTTTCTGTCCGACCAGGCCCGCGCGCTCATCCACGCCGGCGTGTCGCGCGACCGCATCTGCATTGATCCCGGTCCGGGCTTTGGCAAGACGGCCAACGAGGACATCGTCATCCAGCGCGAGACTGCCAAGATGGCGTCACTGGGTTATCCGCTCATGTGCGCCGTATCGCGCAAGCGCTTTGTGGGCGCCGTCTCGGGCGTGACCGAGGCCGCCGAGCGCGATGCCGCTACGTTTGGCGTGTGCCTGGGCGCCATCCAGGCCGGTGCCAACATTGTGCGCGTGCACGACGCCGCGGGCTTTGCGCAGTTCCTGAACGGCTACTGGGCGGTTGCCAAGCCGCAGCCGCGCCGCGCGTTTGTGGCCGTGGGCTCCAACCTGGGGCATCGCTGTGACAACATCCGCGCCGCACGCGACATGATCGCCGAGATTCCACTCACCTGCGTGTCCAACTCCTCCAAGATCTACGAGAGCGAGCCGGCCTACGAGACGCGCCAGGACGCGTTTGCCAACGCCGTCATCGAGATTAAGACCGAGCTGGCTCCGCTGGTGCTGCTTGACGAGCTCATGAAGATCGAGGCCGAGCTGGGCCGCGACCGTTCCAAGAAGGCCAAGGCCAACGGCCCGCGCACCATCGACTTGGACCTGCTGTGGATGGACGGCGAGACCCACGGCGGCAAGAAGCTGCGCCTGCCGCATCCGCTGATCGGCGAGCGTGACTTTGTGCTGGTGCCGCTCGAGGACCTGATGCACGACCCGGCTCGGTTCTTCCGCTACAACGGCGTCGAGGTCAAGGAGCCCGAGGATCGCGTGGGCCATATCGTGGGCGAATTGGGGCGTATGTAGATGATCGAGATGAATGCTGTTGCCGCTGGCACCGAGCTCGACGCGGCGCGTGACGCGGGCCGCGAGGGCGTGTCCGCGGGCTGGTGCGCGTGGAGCGTGGGCGATGCTTCGCTGACGTTTTCGCTGGTTGTGCGCCCCGATGTGAACATGCACGCCTTCCACGGCCTGCCGTTTGTGGCCGCGATGGGCATGATGGACGCGCTCGTGGGCACGGCTTCGACGCCGGGGTTGGGCCTTGCCGGTAAAGTGGGTATCCAGTGGCCGAGCGATATCGTGTGCGGTGCGCCTGCGTTTGAGGCGTCGCTCGCGCGTGTTGCCGTGAACGGCGGTGCCGGTGCTGCGGGCATGTTTGCCGCGGTGACGGTTGATATTGAGCGTGCGGCGCTGGGTGAGCTTGGCGTGGATATGGCAGATGAGGCGCTGATCGAGGCATTGGCCGCCGCTGTGCTGACCCGCGTTGACGCCTGGGCGGTTGCCGCCAACACGCCGCAGGGCGCTGCCGGCCCGCTGGCTCCGGTGCTGGGCGAGTACTTTGACATGGTGCCACTGCTGGGTCGTCAGGTCGCGGCGGTGTCGCCCAACGGTTTGCCGCTTGCGGTCGGTGTGTTTG
This sequence comes from Collinsella sp. AM20-15AC, assembly GCF_003471405.1. Lineage (NCBI taxonomy): Bacteria > Bacillati > Actinomycetota > Coriobacteriia > Coriobacteriales > Coriobacteriaceae > Collinsella > Collinsella sp. AM20-15AC. The sequence goes on along the minus strand of NZ_QRJA01000021.1, from coordinate 37,408 downwards.
CGGGCCTGGACATCTGGGGTCGCGCGACCATCAAGACCGATGCCGGCGAGCAGGAGTTTCCGCCCGAGGCCGTACGGATTCGCGGACTGTAACGCGAGGCGCCCGCGCTCAAAGATAACGATGACAACGAAGCCCTCTTCGGCCTGTGCTGGGGAGGGTTTCGCCTATCTGGGGAATGGGTTGCCAGCGCCCTATTCCTCAAAACTGAAAAATTTTCGTTTTTGAGGAATAGGAAACATGCACGATATCGCTGTGCTGGGTGTATTCGAGGAGCTGCTATTCCTCATAATTGAAAATAATTCAGTTTTGAGGAATAGGCTTGGCGAACGTTTGCGGGGGCTGTGGCATCGGGCATGCTCGACTTAAGCCCCTGCCTTACCCCAGCTCCTGCATGCGGCGGTAGATTTCGCAGATGCCCTTAATGGTAAGTTGTCCGTCGATCACATCGAAGGCGTCGGTCGAATCGGCGACGATGCCGGCGAGGCCGCCCGTGGCGATAACGGTGGCATCGTCGCGGCCCAGCTCGCGCTTCATGCGCGCGACCAGGCCCTCGGCCATGGCGGCGGCGCCCACGACGGCGCCAACTTTGATGCACTCTTCTGTATCGCGGCCGATGGCATGCTCGGGCGCCTCGAGCGGAACGCTGGCGAGTTTGGCGGCACGGGCGGCGAGCGCATCCATGGAGATGCGGATGCCCGGTGCGATTGCTCCGCCAATGTAATAGCCGTTCTCGTCGATAACGTCGATATTGGTCGCGGTGCCAAAGTCCACCACGATTGCCGGCGCGCCGTAGAAGGTCTCGGCGGCAACGGCGTTGGCGACGCGGTCGGCGCCCACGGCCTGGGGGTTCGCCGCCCGCAGTTTGGTCACGGCCGCCGTCTGCGGTCCAATGACGATGGCGTCCGCCGCGATGCGGTCGGCCACGGCGTGCCACTCGCGCGAGAGCTGCGGCACCACGCCGGCAAAGGCGACCGCGTCGACCGCGTCGAGTGAGAGGTCGTACATCTTAAAGAAGCCCATCAGGCGCACATGGATCTCGTCGGCGGTGTAGGAGCGGTCGGTGGGCATGCGCCACGACTGCACCAGCTCGTCTCCGTCAAACAGGCCCATGGCCGTCTGCGTGTTTCCCATATCGATAGCGAGCAGCATGTCTACTCCAGGTGTCGGCGTAAAAGGACGCGCACCATTGTATACGTGCCGTCGGCGACAGGCTGCGATTCGCTTACGGTGATATGGGCTGAGGGGTTTAAATATGAAGGAATTATGCTCTACGAGATTTTCCTTGCCGTTTACCGAACTCCCGCGTAATATTCTTTCTTGCGCACATGAGGCGCCCAGACATTGCGGGGTGGAGCAGTCTGGTAGCTCGCCGGGCTCATAACCCGGAGGTCGTAGGTTCAAATCCTGCCCCCGCGACCAAGAACTTGCAGCTCGTCGGCCTAGCCGGCGAGCTTTTTTGTTATTCCGGGACCGTGTTTTCGGTCCAATTCCCAACCTCTCAATCAAAGATCTCGATCTGTAACATCTAGACCCGATTTGGGCGGCTAGATGTTACAGATCGAGATATACCGGTGGATTGGGTCCCGTTTGTCTAAATCTATAACACGAGGGACGGATTTCGCCGAGTTGTTGTTATAGATTGAGATTTTCTAGCAGGCGGGTCCCGTTTGTCTCGATCTGTAACAGTAAGACCCGATTTTGCCGCGTAACTGTTACAGATTGAGATAAACCGACGGGCCGCCCCGCCCATCCCCATCCACCCGCCGCCACCTGATATTCGCCGATTTCCGTTGCGCCACTGTGCTCCCATGCCATATCCTCTAGACAACTACGCGGCACCATCGCCGCCGCGCCTACAAGAGAGGAATATCCATGACCGCACCTGCATCCAAGCTGCTCCAGCCCATTACGGTTGGCCCCCTTGAGCTCAAGAACCGCATTATGTTCCCGCCGCTCACCACCGGCTACGAGGAGCGCGACGGTTCCATCGGCGAGCGCAGCCTGGCCTTTTACGAGCGTCTGGCCCGTGGCGGCGTGAGCTACATCGTCATCGGCGACGTCGCTCCCGTTATGACCGCGAGCCCCACGCCCAAGCTGGCGACCGACGCCCAGATCCCCACGTTTAAGGCGCTGGCCGACACCGTTCACAAACACGGCGCCAAGGTCGCGCTGCAGCTGTTCCACCCCGAGTATGACGTGCCCGGCGTCGGCCGCATGGTCATGGGCTCCATGGCCGCTGCGAAAGCTGCGCAGGAGGCCAAGGCCGCCGGCGACGAGGAGACCTTTGCCGCCAAGATGGCCGAGTCCAACGAGATCCGCAAGCAGGCCTATGCCAAGCTGCACCACGACATGCAGCACTTTGTGAACGAGGCGAGCGTAGAGCAACTCACCCAGATCAAGGAGGCCATCGCCGCCTCGGCCGCCCGCGCACAGCAGGCTGGGATCGATGCCATCGAGGTCCACGGCGACCGCCTGGTGGGTTCGCTGTGCTCTGCCATCCTCAACAAGCGTACCGACGAGTACGGTGGCTCGTTCGAGAACCGCGTTCGCTATGCGCTCGAGGTCGTCGCCGCCATTAAGGAGGCCGCGCCGCAGCTGATGGTGGAGTACAAGCTCCCCGTGATCATGGAGAACCCCGACGGCACGCCGCGCGGCAAGGGCGGTCTGCAGCCCGACGAGGCCTGCGAGTTTGCCAAGCTGCTCGAGGGCGCGGGCATCGACATGATCCAGGTCGCGCAGGCCAACCACACCGGTAACATGGGCGACACCATTCCGCCCATGGGCGCCATGCCCTACAACTGGACGCTGCCCGTGGCCGAGCGCGTCAAGGCCCTGGTCTCTGTGCCGGTGGCAACCGTCGGCCGCGTTGTCTCGGTTGAGGCCGGCGAGAAGATCCTGGAGGACGGTTCGGCCGACATCGTCGCGTACGGCCGCTCGCTCATGTGCGACCCCGACATTGCGCTCAAGGCCGCCACGGGTGAGCCCATCCGCGAGTGCCTCAACTGCAACAAGGGTTGCGTCGATGCGATTCAAAACCGCCAGTACATCTCGTGCGTGCTCAATGCCGAGAACGGCGACGAGGCGACCATCGCTATTAAGCCGGGCGAGGGCGACAAGAAGATTGCCGTGGTGGGCGGCGGTATTGCCGGCCTGGAGGCCGCGCGCGTGGCGGCCAAGCGCGGCTACGACGTGACCGTCTACGAGGCGAGCGATCATCTGGGCGGTCAGATTGTGCTGGCGGCCGCGCCCCCGCGCAAGGACGAGATCATGCGCTCGGTCGAGTACTACGAGAAGATTCTGCCCGGCCTGGGCGTGAAGGTTGAGCTCAACCATGCCGCTAGCCCCGCGGACCTCAACGCCGCCGACGCTGCGATTGTGGCCGTGGGCGCGCACGACGTGGTCATCCCCGTTCCGGGTGCCGATTCGGACAAGGTCGTCTCGAGTTGGGACGTGCTGGCCGGCAAGGTGGAGCTTACGGGCCGCGTCGCCGTCATTGGCGGTGGCCTGGTGGGCACCGAGACTGCCGAGTACCTGCTGCAGCACGGCTGCGAGGTGGCGATCGTGGAGATGCTCGACAAGATTGCCGCGGGCGAGTCCGAGACCATTCTGCCACTGATCATGAGCGATTTTGCCGAGCACAACGTGGAGCAGCACGTGAAGACCCGCCTGACCGCCATTACCGACGAGGGCGTGGAGGCCATTCGCACCACCGAGGACGGCGCCGAGGAGCCGGTGAAGATCGCCTGCGATTACGTGGTGATGGCCGTGGGCTCCAAGGCCAACGCGTTTGACCTGGACGGCGTGACGGTGCCCGTGACCTGCGTGGGCGACTGCTCGGGCGAGCGTACCGCCGATATTGCGAGCGCCATTCGCACGGCGTATCACGCGGCCAACGAGCTCTAAGCAAGAAAGCTATCGCGTATTGAGTGGGCGGGGAGTGCCGTATCGGCGCTCCCCGCCTTTTTGCCAATAGAGTGTCCCTGATCAGCGGGTTCAGAAAATCCGAATCTTGAGCACCCGAAAATCCGAATCCTTAGAACATGAAAATCCGAACTATATGAACACGAAAATCCGAATCGCAACTACCCGAAAATCCGAATTTGCTACAGTGGAATAGAAGAATCAGAAAGCAGGACCTGGAAATCTGCGGGGGTGGCTCATGGCAGGTGAGAGGCTACATCGGGACGGATACATCCCACGTATCGTGGATGCGCAAATCGAGCGCTACCTTCACGTCTTTGGCGCGGTCGAGATTGCAGGCACCAAGTGGTGTGGCAAGACGTGGGCCGCGCTTGAGCATGGGGCGTCCGTCTCGTATGTCGACGAGAATCTCGACCTCGCGCGTGCCGACCCGGCGATGATGTTGCTGGGAGACCGTCCGCATATTATCGATGAGTGGCAGCGCGTTCCCCAAATTTGGGACTACGTTAGACACGAGGTTGACCGCACCCGGGGTACGCGCGGCGCCTATATCCTCACGGGTTCCTCCACGCCTGCGTTTGGCTCAAAGGCGGAGGCGCCCGCGCATAGTGGAGCCGGCCGCATCGGCCGCGTCCGCATGCACCCCATGACGCTTGCCGAGACAGGCGAGTCCAACGGCAAGGTGAGCCTGGCGGGCTTGTTTGAGCATCGTTTTGAGCCCTGTCGGTGCAATGGCGATACACCGGGGCTTGTCGAAGCCGCTTGCCGCGGCGGCTGGCCCGAGGCGATCGATATGGTTTCGGCTGACGCCCAGCTCATCGCCCGCGAATATCTCAACACCACGTTTTCGAGCAGCTTTCCGGCGGTCGGTCTCGACCCCGATATTGCTCGTCGAGTCTCTGCATCGATCGCGCGCAATCTGGGACAGGCAACCACGTATAAAACGATTCTTATGGATATGTTCGGTGCCGAGGAGGAGCCCGCAGCGTTTGCCGACGAGACCAAGGTGCGTAGGTACCTGGATGCCCTCAAAGGCATGTTCATTCTCGAGGAGGTCCCCGGTTGGGTTCCCGCCGCGCGCGACAAACGACGCTTTACCGTCAAGCCCAAGCGCTATCTGGCAGATCCGAGCCTTGCTTGCGCCTTGCTAGGTATGTCCTTGCAGGCGCTGCTTGCCGACTGGCAGACATTTGGTCTGGTGTTTGAGAATTTGGTCATACGCGACCTTTCGGTCTACGCACGTTCGCTCGACCTGCTGGATAGCACGCCCGTGCGCTATTATCGCGACGATTCGGGCCTTGAGTGCGATGCTATCGTGCAGCTAGCCGACGGACGGTGGGCCGCCTTTGAGATTAAGGTGAGTGAAGATAAAGCGAGCGCCGGCGTCGAGAGCCTCAAGCGCGTTCGCAAGAAGGTCTGTGGAAATCCTCGTTCACGCACACGCGAACCGGAGTTTATGGCCGTGATTGTGGGGGTGGGTGAGTACGCCCGCGAGGTCGAGGACGGTATCTACGTGATACCCGTGCGCGCGTTGGGGTGTTAAGGGGCGGCACGCCGTGTGCCCGCTGCCCGGTGCTGCGGATTGGTGCAAGTGGTCAGGTTTGTTTGCACCATGTCCTTGGCATATGGAAGAAGCTGCTATTCGTAATCTTTAAGACATCATTAAGGCTTGCGCTGTGGAGCAAACCGCAGGTCAATGCTATTCTTTTACCTTATCGTATGGTGTTGTATTCTGCCTGAATTCTATGCCTACGAGCAACGGATTGATCGCGACCAAGCGGAAAGGATGGCACGCCCGCTAGCAGGGCAAACGCAAGCGATGAGTGGCATGGACCGACATAGCGAGCTCCAGCAGCACAAGACGGCGGCCGAGTACCGCCAAGCTGCCGACGAGCACGCGCGGACCCTCAAGGATTTCTGGAAGGATTTCCTGGTGAGCGGTCTGTTTGTGCTGGCCGCCATCGTTGCCATCTTTGCATGCCTGGCCTGGTTTGCCGCGAATAACCGAGTGAGCGCCACGGGGAGCACGATCGGGGCGAAGGGTCCGCGGTTTGTGCTCTCGGGAACGCAGGGCGGCACGGCGGGCAAGTACGACGCCCAGGACAACTACGCGTCGGACAGTACAAGCCTTGCCGTGAACAATCTTTTCAACCTCAATAACATGAGTGCCGATGGCAGTCTCTCTCCGGGGTCGGCTGGTCAGCTCCAGCTCAACGTCAAGCCGCTCTGCAACGATCTGCACGATATCACGGTGGAGATGACCTGGGAGATTTCCGTCCAGACGAGTGCTGTCGGCATGGGCTCCGCTGCGGATGCATCGAAAAACGAAGAGATCATCAACTCGCTTAAAGATTTGGTGCGCGGTCATATCCTGGTTTTTCAGGGCAAAGACACCTCTGGCTTTTACTCCAATCCGCTGGTCCCCACGACAACCACGGTGACCCAGGACGGAGCCAGCGTTACCGTCATCACGCAGAGCTTTACCATTCCGGCGTCGGACTTTTGCCCTGCGGACTCAAATAGCACGACCAAAACCGTACCCAAAACCCTCTACTGGATTTGGCCGGAGCAGTTTAAGAGCTACGTTCGCACGGGCAACGCCGGCTACGGTGGCAACCTTTTTGCGAGCACGGACCCCGCCGCGGGATACGCAGCCCTCGTCGGCGACATCAACAATAACCACGCGCGCTATTTCCGCGCCGATAGCACGAGCGTGCCAGGTCAGGCGCCTAGCGCGGTTCCGCCTGTCGGAGCCGGCATGTCCTCTGCGGATGTGGAAACCTGCGCCAGCTACTACAACAACGCCGACGAGATTATCGGCAAGAACGTCAAGTACATTCGCGTGCGCTTCACCGCCAAGGAGGCGGATTAATAAATGGACGAGCAGCTTAATGCCCGCGAGCAGGGCGATATCAAACACAACGAAGGAGCGGCAAACCCCGGCGGCAACGGGTTCGGCTCGCACGGCGAAGCGCGTCCGGCTGGCCGCATCGAGCGCATCAAGGCTTGGGTGAGCGACCACCGTCGCGAATCCCTGGCCATCATGGGTCTGGTGGCCGTGCTTCTCGTGTTGCTGGGATTGACGCTCGGATGGTTTGTCGATGCCAATCGCGGCTCCACCGTCGGCAAGATCAAGGAGCCGGCAGAGCTCAAGGTGCTGGGCCCCAACGCTACGGCAACAGAGCAGATCGACCTGAGCTACAACCCCGAATACGGCGATACCAAGACTGGCAGCACGGTGACGCTCAAGCGCCCGTTTTGCGTGCAGACGGGCGGCGACGGGTTTGAGCTGCAGCTTGCGAATACGACCAACATTACGGGTCTCACTATCGAGCTGTATAAAGCTGAGGATACGGGCCCAGGTGATGCTCACGATGTGAGCGGCACTGCGGGCGGCAAGCCCTATAGCTGGAAAATGTATGAAACGGATCTGCTGAAGAGCTTCACGCCCATCGAAGACCCGGGCGAGGGCGCAAGCGACCCTACATTCAAGGACTATCAAAACGTCCAGCGCAACGCGCGCCCGCTCTACCGATACAAGAAATTCGGCAAAAGCGAACTCAACGCCAAGACGCTCGACGGCTCGACTGGCAATGACACGCTCAACTTTATCATCAAGCTTTCGTGGGACGAGAGCACCAAAGAGACCGACGTGATCTACCTGATCGCGCGCAACACGAGCGGTAAGTAGGAGAGGGGGCGCACATGGAGAAGCAAGAGAAGCAGCAGGATGCCGAGTGCGAGCAGCTGGTAAAAAGCAAAAGCCTCGTCAAGAATAAGCTGGTTGTGGCGGCAATCGCGCTTGTTTGTGCCGTGGCGCTCGTGGCGGGTGGCTACTTTACCTATTCCGCCTACATCGCCAACGGATTTCTTAAGTCCGTCGCCGCGACAGGCACCGCTCAGAGCCTGTTTGCGAGCGACCTGCTCACGGGCTACATGAGTACGCCTAGCAGCGACGAGCTCGACCGTGCCCAGCGCTCCGTTACGGTGTATCCCAGCAGCGGGCAGTGCAACTTTACCTTTAGCATCTACAACTACTTGCTGAGCAACAGCAACTTCTGCAACGACAAAAACGTGACGTACACCTTGACGGTCGAGGGGCATGGGCTCGATGGCGCCACGTGGAGCTATGAACCCCAGCCCGGTAGCAGCGTCACGCTTCCGGAGAATCAGCCCACCAAGAAGGACTACACCGTGACCTTCCCCGAGGGTAAGTTGGGACAAGCATACTTTGTGATTAAGGCCACGGTCGTATCGGAGCAGAGCCCCGGCACCGAGCTAGCCTGTCTGGCGGCGAAAGTCGTGCCGTCAAAGAAGGCCGAGGTCAAGACCGCTGCGGTTGAGGGCGCGCTTGTTGATGAGGCTGGCAAGTTTGCTGATTACGCTGCGTACAACTACCGCGTGACGGTTACGGGCGCACCGGCAAGCGTCACGCTCACGTGGGGGGAGAACGTGGAGATCGACCGGTTCTTCGAGATCAACCATGGAGCGACGGTGAATGTTGAAAAACGCACGGCTACGTTCACCATGGAGCCGGGTTCGATGGTCGTCAACTTTTACCGAGCGGACGGCAAAACGCCCGATGGCTGGAACAAACTGGGTATTAGGGTGAGCGGAACTACCCAAACAGACACGACGAAGACTCAATAACTCTGGAAGCAGAGTTTTTAGGATAAGAGGTACGGAATCGATGAGAACGGCAAAGCGCATACTCGCAGAGTTCATGACGGTGGTCATGGTGCTCCAGGCATGCTCGCCCACGGTGGCCGCCGTGGCGGCCGGCTGGCAGAACATCTCGAGCGAGATTGCCACCGCGGCTGCGGAGGCATCGGACACTGCCGAGAGCGGCGAGACCAACGGCGACGCCGCGAATGGGTCTGGGGCGAGTGATGCTGGTGCAGCAGGTGACGGTGCCCAGGATGGTGCCGCGAAGGACGACGCCGCAACGGGCGATACTTCCGATAGTGCCACGGGTTCCGATTCTACGGGCGATCAGACGGAGGGCGACGATGCGGCAGGGGATGCTGCCGCTGATGATGTCGAGCAAGATGCCGATGCCGCGGTTTCGGAAGACGCTGAGGCCCAGGCCGATGCGTCGATTACAAATCTCGATGAGCTTGTCGAGCTGCTCAAGGCGAACGGCGCGGAAAACATCGTACGCAAAGACGACAGGAGCGGAATCCGAAGCCTTGATGTCAAGTCGTCGGAGGCGTTCGCCGTCCTGTCTAACGCCGACGCTTCGCTTTACTATGATGCGCAGATCAAGGTTATCATCACGGGCGATGCGAAGCTCACCGAGTCGGCTAATAACGGCATGTCTTTCCAGGGTCTTGGCAGTGATGAATGTCCGTTTGAAGGCAGGATCTATAGGGACGTTGATAGTCCCGTCGAGCTTACGACTGATCGGACGGTTTTTAATAACCTCAAGCTGTCTGACCAAAACAAAACGGTCAGGATAAAGTGGGTAGGCGCGACTAGCTATAGCGCACCGATGATCGCTTCGAAGGTCAGCGGTGCGGAAAACGGCGAAGAGAGCAAGACACTCATCGCGTCGGTTGACATCGTGGAACCCGTGAACGTTGATGTGAAGGATGCGACTTCCGCCTTGACGGCACCCCTCCTGGGTGCGACGACGGGCGACCTTGCTGCGAACGTTACCTATAGCCTCACCGATTCTCGAAAGAATCTCAACGCGAATGCGACGGGCAACATTGGCTTGATTGCCAACACGGTCGAGAGCGGGACCTTGACGGTTGAGTCCGTCACGTTCCCCAACGATCTGGCCTCAGACGGAACCGTCAAAACGAGCTCTGGCAACGCTGGCCTGCTCGTAGGCGAAGTCAAGGACGGTGCGACCCTGAGTATCGGCGCCCTGACCAACGTTCCCACCACCACCGTCCAGTCCACAAACGGCTCCGCCGGCGGTGTCGTAGGCCTCGTTGGCTCGAGCGCAGGTGCCATGGTCAACGTCACGGAAGCTCTCGACCTACGCGCGCTCACCGTCAAGGGCACCACCGCCAGCGGCGGTTTTATTGGCAAAGCGACCGTGCTCACGCTGGGCGCGGATAATAAGCAGATTAGGTGTCCTCTAAATATTGGCGATGAGAACAGCGCTTGTTCTGGTGGCGTTATCGGCGACGTGAGCTTTGCGCAGGGATTTATCGTTAAGCCCAATATGTTCGACCTGGGCAACCTTGTGACACTTGGTGCGTCGCAGCGCGCCGGCGCTCTTTTTGGCATGGCCGATATCTCTAATGGAGACATCGTGGTGCAAGGCGGGGCGTATAAGAGCAAACTCGCCTTACCAGAAGATGTTAGTGTCAACGGCAGCTACGGCGGCCTTGTCGGCAAGGTGTTCGCGACGAAAACGGACGACAAAGGCGCTTTGCGTGCCTTTGTGGTCCAAAAGGATGCGGATAAGAAAACGTGCTCAATTGAGTTTGAACTTGCGGGCAAGCTGTCCGATACGGGCGGTGTTGTTGGCTATGTTGGCGATAACGCGGATTCCAATTCGCAGCCTGTCAATTCGCAGCCTGTCGCCGCTGTGCTCGACGGCGTGACGGTTACGTGCAAGGGAGTTGCTTCGGCACGAACGGACGCCGGAAAGTTCGGTGGCGCCGTGGGTGTTATCGACACGCGCAGCGTGCTCGACGTGCGCGATTTTACGCTTACAAGCGATAATGCCATTGGCGGTGCAGCAAACAATCGCGCGGCTGGTATTGCGGGCTCCGCACGGAATGCCGTAATCAAGTTCAGCGGCATCACAAACCTGTCGGGCGCAAGCTTTGCCGAGAACGCCACGACGGGTCAGCTTGTCTACGAGAACAACAACGCACTGATTTTCGCTGCCGGCGATGGCTCTAACGGTAACGTAACCGATGAAGGCGCTACGGGTTGGACCTATAGGCGCAGCAACAAGGCCTCGAAGACGGATGATATCGCGACCTATGGCGAAGTTATTCGCTTGGGCGATAAATTTATTACGCTTGACCCCAGCACTCACAAGCTGACCTTGCCGGCATCGTTGGCGCTGACTAACGGTGCCTACACCCTAACCTCTGTTGAGGATTTCGCCAAACTTGTAATCACCTGGCAAACCAACGGCTACTACTCCATGGTCGAGGGCGTTTCTGAAAACAACCCGAACATCTTGCAGTCCTCGACCATTACGGTGAACGGCACTATTGATCTCAAGGGCACGGGCCTGACGGGTTTCACGCAGGATCGTGCAGACGGCTCGCAAGTTTTCTCGGGAACGTTGAACGGCGGCGGCACAAATGGCAACGGCACAATCAACCTTGCCGTCGGCGAGCCGTACGGCAAGCGTGGTGAAGCTGTGCTTGACGGCAATGACACGAGCAACGGCAACGGCAAAATCTACCGCCACGGCCGCTTAGGCTTGTTCGCGGCCGTCAACGGCGCAACCATCTCCAACGTCACAATCGCTGGCTCCATGAAGTTCGATAACGGCTCGGCTATCGATGCCGGGTCGCTGGCGGGTGCCATCGTCGGCAACCTGTCATTGTCTAGCGTAACGTGCAAAACGAATATCGCGTGCGATGATACGTTTGCCAATGACGTGAACATTGGTGGTATTGCGGGCAGCGTGTCGGCGGCTGCCACGGTTACGTTTAAGGGTAACAGCAAGGCGCAAACGACTATCACTGCAGCCGGATCGCTTAACGGCAATAGCCGTATTGGCGGTGCCATCGGCTATGTGAGCGATTGCGCTTCGACATTCAATGTTACGGGCCTCGAAGTCGGCGGCGAAATCAAAACCGGCGATTGCGCCGGCGGCAAGATTGCCCAAGTCGGTGGTCTTATCGGCTGCATCGCACAGAGTACCTACAATGCAGGGACAATAGCCAACTCAGCTGATAAGTACGTGAACATTTCGGGCCTTTCGTTCAATTCGTTCAAGATGAACGTCGGTAGGAACGGTGATGCGCTCAACGGTGCCGGTGGCCTTTTGGGCTACAGCTGGGGCAACGCCATCGTCACCATTGGCGATGCTGCTGCAAACACCAGCGGCAGCACCTACGCCCTCAAAACGACCAACAACACGACTGTGGCTGCAAGCGACTCTACCGAGGTCGGCGGCCTCGTATACGCGGCCAGTGGTCACTGGATCATTAACAACTACGCCATCGATCTCTCGGGCACAACCATTAAAGCGGGCGCCGCTCAGACGCTCGGCGTTCTAGTTTGTCGTGGCTGCAAGGTGGATAATAAGACGACATATGGCGTCGAGAACTACATAGGTCTGTACTTGGAAGATAAGGCTTGTTGGGAGACCGCCTATAGGGTGCCTAGCGGCGAGGGGGCCATCGTTGCACCGGGCGTAACGTCTTTCGATGAATGGGTTGGCAGCGGTGTAAAACCAAGCAAAGGCAGCAAACTCATGGACGCCGGCTGCAACGCGGTCGTTTCGCTGCACACACGGAATGACAAGCTGGACATGGACGGCGATGCCACAAATGGCAACAGCTACCAGAACCGCTCGACTTTCGGCCAAAGTCACAAAACGAACGGCAATACCCGCTACTTCTACAACCTCGACGGAGCCTATGATAGGTGTGAAGGCGGCTTTAGCGGCGGCCAAATCAATACGGCGGACAAGCTGCTCTTATGGTCTGCTTTCTGCTATGCTCCCGCCGGTATTCGTTCGACAATCGTTCCCGATGGTACGACAGGGCTTGATGGTTCCATAACCATAACCGGCACAATCGATTTGGCCGGCTACAGCTACTATCCCACTCAACCGATCGGAGAGGTGACGGTTAATAATGCGGCCATCACCTTCTACTACTCCAAGATCAAGGCCGAGCAGAATGGCAACAAGCTAAATTCCGATGCTACCCAGCACGAGAACATGCACTGCGGTCTTTTTCGAACGGTGGCAAACGGCGATCTCACAGTAAGCAACGTCGCTTTGGGTGGTACCGTTGGGCCCGTTATCAATGACGGAAAGAGCTCTACTGACGCTATTGGCGCGGGCGGAAGCTCATCGGGCGCGCTCGTGTGCCGCTACGTGTGTGGGTCCAGCGACGGCAGTGGCACCAAGATTAGAAAGATCTCAATTGATGATCTTACGCTCAACAATCTGATTGTCGACGGCGCCAACAGCGCCACGGACGCTAACGCCTATATGCCTCTGCTCATCAACGAGATGCAGAAGTACGTGAGCCTGAACGCGAAGAATATCAAGACTACTGGGTACACGAGTGGCACCAAGGCGGCTACGTCGCTGTTCGGAAAGCTTGGTGTAGGCAGTGAGGCCGATCAGGTGACGGCAAAGTTTGAGCGAATCAGCTTGCCCAGCCAAAATAGCAATACGATTTTCACCCATGCGAGCCTGTTGGAGAGTTTTGGCTACAAAAGTACGGGCACGGGCTCTGCGGATTACACCTTTACTAAGGTCGAGGCCAATGCCGGAATGGTGACGTACGGAAGCGAAATCGATGCCGAGAACAAGGAGTACTCGGGCAAGCAGCTTTGGTATTACGACGAAGCGACGTATGGTGCCGTGAGCGGCTATGTGACGGTTGATGGTAAGAAGGACGGTGACGTCAGGCCTTGGTTCGGTGACTACCTTCCTTATGTTTACAAGGGAAAAGCCACCGAGGATGGCGTCCAGTATCACGAAATTAAAGTCAACCAGCGCATTCCAAAGCTGGTAGAGGGATGCGGCACATATGGCGATCCGTATGCCGTTAAGGACGCGGCGGAAATGAACGCCATCGCCAACTATATCAACAACCAAACCGCGCTCGACGGCTGGGAGGTCACCATTGTCGTCGACCAGAGTACGCTCTGCAATCGCCGTAGAAACAACTCAAATGACAATGAGATTACGTACGTCTATAAGCAGGCGAACGACGCCGGGGAGAAGTGGGAGAAGAGGACCGGCGATAACGCCACTGATCATTCGGCCACGCTTTCCGACGATATGATGCACCGCTATATCCAAAGTGCGTACTACAGTATTGAACCTACCGAGGGCAATACGATTACTCTCGACGGCGCATCGTTTGGCGGTTTTGGAAATAGGGCCAACCCGTTTAGGGGCGTCATCGTTGGCAACTTTGGTAGTGATAATAAAAACGCAACCATCAAGATAGAGAATAACAAGGGTTCGCTTCGCGGCCTTATTCCCTATAGCTACGGCAGCGTTGTGCGCAGCCTCAACATCAACTATGTGAACGCGTCGGCGACTATTACTTATTCTGCCAAGGATTCCGACGGCGTTCCGACGGCGTTTTTCGGTGGCGTTATCGGCTGTATTCTTGGCGGCGATAACATTATTGATGGCGTGGTCGTAAACAATCCAAATAACGGCTCGACGACGTACGATTTTACCGTTACCGGTAGCTCGCATCTTGTTCCCATCGGCGGTTACGTCGGCGCCATTGCGGGCGGCGGTGTGATCTTCCGCAACACGGGCGACTCGTGGCGTGGCGGCACAAAGGAAAAGTTCAAACCCGTTGCGGAGGGTGGCGCAAACTACGGCCTGTACGACAACCCCTACGTCGGTCGTGTGATTGACGGCTATGCCTTTAGCGAAGGTTGTGCCCGTACCGTTGATAACGGAGACGCTAACTACAAGATCAACGAGCTCACAAAAAAAGGAACCTCCTGTGTCACCACCACAGGCACCGACAACAAGTACCTTGGCACTAACGCCGAGGCTCCTGTGACCATGGTAGAAAACGCCCAGGGCCTTTTGGTGCTCTCGGCCATTATCAGCTCGGGTGCGGGTGCTGGCGCGGCACATACCAACTACTCCAATAATGGCGTGTTCCGCGGTTCCAAGGCTTACTGGGGCAGCGATTCGCAAGACCCGGCGATATGCGGCTACCTGTTTGGCAACAAGGAATATGGCAAGGTACGGAATGCTAGCTACGCAAATGTGGGCAAGCCTGAGAGTGCTGCCGGCGATTTCGAAATCGCCAAAAACGACGACCAGAAGGCCCCCGGCAAGCAGGGGTGGCACGGCCCGCTTGACCATGATGACGATGTAAATTCGCCCTACCTGGTGGCGTCCTATGCTGCCGACTACCAAACGGGCTATGTGTGCGCGTCGAAATCGATCGGCATGAGCTTGGAGTTCAAGCAGGGCGACACCTACGATATGACCGGCTACGGCACGGGATACGTGGGCCTCAGTGGCCGTTACTATTCCAATGCTTGCAACTCGAACGAGGCGGCCACCGACCGCGACCGCATCACGCCGCACGTGGCCACGATCGACGGCAACGGGGCCACCATTACGGTGGGTACCAAAGGCGCCGCCTACGGCGTCGTCGAATATGCCGATGACGACTATAAGGTCTCGGGCGTGGGCGGCCTTTTCAGTACTGTGATGTTCACCTCAAGCTATGTCGCCCCCAGCGTCACCGCGAACGACGGCGCGCAGGTCAAAGACCTCACCTTTAGCAACTGCAACGTAGCGCTCACCTATATCGACACCAACGGCGAAGCCAAACCAGGAGGGGCGCCGAACGACCTTACCGGTGCCGGCCTTTTGGCGGGTGCAACGGCCAACTACGACGACGGCACGTGCGGCATCTACTGCAACGTGCAGATGAAGAACTGCACCGTGTCGGGCGCAAAGAGCGTAGGAGGGCTTCTTGGCAGCTCGGGCCGCGCCAGACGAACTACGCGCGAAGACAGAACCTATATGGTCGAGTTCAGTGACGGGTGGGGCCCCGCGTATCTCTATGACTGCTCATACACTGGCCTTAACGTCACGGGCGAGAAGAATGTCGGTGGCTATGTGGGTACGGTCGCCTCGGCGTGCGGTGTGTGGACAACCGCAGGCACAGGGGTAAGCGAGAAGACTGTTGCCGCGAACTCGACCATAACCGCCACGGGGACAACGCCCTACGTGGGCGGTGTGCTCGGCTATGCCAAATCAAGCGATATCTCGGTCAACACTAACGTCGGCACCACCGAAGCGGTCTCGTCGAGCAGCACGGCAGTTATCTCTGGGGTAAATGTGCTTGCTACCGGGGAGAACACCGATACGTGCATGGGCGCCGGCGGTGTGCTCGGAAGCGCCTATAGCGGAGTTATTTCTATGAGCAACGTGCGCATTGATGGCGGAGACGGCAGCAAGAATGCCCTCATCGGCGATGAGACCGGAAAGAACATGACCATCCGCAATGCGGGCGGCTTGATTGGCGAGGTTACGACCAGCATCTATAGATCCAACGTGTACTGGTTCGAGGGCTGCAGCGTCGAGAACATCGACGTTGCCGGCACCAACCAATGCTCAGGTGGGCTGATTGGCTACTTCTACAGCAACGATGGTATAACTTGCAACAATATCGCGATTGAGGGTGCTGCGATCAAGGGCAGCTGGAGCGGTGGTCTGCTCGGTGCGATTCACAACGGTTCCGACGTCATCAACGTCACCAACACAAGGGTATCCAACACCACGTTTGGCGGAACCTCCAACGGCGGCATTGCGGGCGACGGACGTGGCCAGTTCCATCTGGTAAACGTGCTTATGGATGGCAACACCTACAAAAAGGACGCTAAGCAGGGCGTGCTCTTGGGCGAGGTTGACACAGGGGATAATCGGTACAGCCTCTCCGCAGCAGGTGTGGACGTAAAGCCTGGCGACGGCAAGACCACGAGCGACCTGCCGCCGATGGTTTACACGACCAATGCGGCTGCGGTTAACAAGAAAACCTACATCGCGTTCGGAGACTACAACGACAAGCTCGCCGTACCCGGCAAGGGCATCACGCTCTACGGTGCGGACGATACCGCTACCACGGCGGCAAGCCCGTACGTGACCACGAGCCCCGTGAGCACGCTGGCGGTGCGTGCCTCCAACGGCGACACCACTGATCGCTATCTGTTTGGCGACGGTGCCGCCATTGACACCGCGGCGACCATCCAAAGCCAGGCGGGTGCCCGCGTTCCCGGCCGCTACACCTACACCAATATCGGCGGCATTAATGACAACGGCGCCTATCAAAATACGTCGAGCTATAACGCCAAATCCGTGGCGAGCATGTTCAATGTGAATAACGATGCAAGCGACAGCAAGGTCGCAACGGATTTCCCCGTTTTGGTGATCTCTGGCGCCGACAACACGACGGTCAAGAGCTATCTAAACATCATCACGAACGGCGGCTTCTCCGACGCTTGCAGATTGAATAACGAGAATGGCACCAATCCGCACGTGACGGCCAAAGCAAAGGTTTTCCAACTCAAGGATGGTGTGTTCGTTAAGGACGATGACGCGTCGAACAATCCCACGCTTCGCGTGGTGAACAACGGCAAGAACAACATGTCGTTTAGCCCAAGCTCCGATTGGGACAACGGCAAGGGCCGCTTCACGCTCCTGACTGTTACCTTTACTGAGGCGGGTCAGAGCTACAACGTTCAGGTGCCGATCATCGTTAAACGCAAGCTCGAGATCGATTTCACTGCAACGTATGATTACGGCACCAAATTTAAAGAAAAAGACTACGCTAACCTTGGAAAAGATGCACACGTGCTTACGAGCTTTGGCGAGCCGATGACGGGTCTGCTTACCTGGACATACAATTCTGCCAATGGGAAGGAAGTCGACTTTGGCTGGGACAGCTATATGGCTGCTGGCGGCTCGATGAAGGGGCTCGGCAAGAACATCCTCTTCAATGGTGCCGACGGAAGGTTTCCCCAGGGCACCCAGCTTACGCTCATCGATGCGAACGTTGACGGCAAGGCCGGTGGCAGAGAGTATCACTATACGGTGGGCGAAGGCGGAGCAACGAGCGTTTCCCTGAGCGGAAACGACGGCTTTAAGGATTCTGCGGGCAATCCATATCAGGAGCGATGGCTGAGCGAGATTTTGGATGTGTACGCCGAAAAGGATGGCGCCGGCACATGGGCCGAGTGTAATAACGAGGCAGAGGCGACCGCTAAGGCGAAGATCGGAGACAAGTGGACGCTGTTTAAGGTTGCGGGCGCTAACGTTCCCAGCAACAAGCGCTATACGCTAAAGGTACCTAAGGAGAAGGATACCGGCAGAGAGAAGCGTGCATCGGAGAGCGTCTACCTAGTTGTCAACGTGCCTAAGTCGGGCGACGGCGGGACGCAAGCTAGTATCAACGGTTTTACGGCTTCGTCTATTGACTCGAATTCTTCGGGTGCCCGCATATCTTGGAATTTGCATCACGTCTTGCGCACCGGTGGCGAAGATAATCAAAACAGTACGGCATCGACATACAGCATCTTGTCCAATTATGAGCAGAGTGTAGTCGACAATAAAAATGCGGCGCGCATTCCGGTTTCGAAGTCGGAGGACGGTGCCGCCTACGTGCTTTCTCTTGACGTCAAAGATACGGTTACGTTTAGCCCGAGCCAATACTATACAGAGAGTGACCATCTGTTCTATCAGCTCGATACATCGCTGTGTCGCTATGGCGCCAACAACAACCTAATGGGAGTAAGTAGTTTCCCGAGCGGAACCTCGGCAATTGCGAAGTTTTATGTTGCCATCGGCGGTCAGAACTACAGGTGGAATGGCGGCGATTGGGAGCCGTGTGACGCTTCGACGCCTGCGTTCACGCAGACCGTGACGGATACAGGCGATGATTCGCTGAAGCTCACGCTCGACCATGACCTCGCCGGAATCCGCAAGATCGCAACGGACGGATCCTTTGCCGTGCGTACGGTGGTGGAAGAGATTCGCCTTACGCCGGACGGCTGCAACAAGGTTATCTCCCTGTCCAAGCAGTCTGGTGAGGACGCCTGTACCAAGATGTCCTATACTGCCAAGCTTTCGACGCGTAAGGAAGGCCTTAATACCTCGAGCCTGACGCAGACGAAGCCCGGTAACGTCGGGTACTATCGCATGGACACGGGTGATGCGACCATTACGCTATCGGCGCCTGAGAAGTCGCAGCTTGGTATTAACGTGGACGACCTACGTCCGATCGCGAATGGCACGATTGGTCTGGGTGCCACGTATGAACTGGGTGGGCTCAACAACGCCACCGAGACAATCAAGAATGCCGATTCAGTTGTGTACACGCTCACGCTGCAACGCCGCAGCGGGACAAATGGCTCGTATGAGAATGTGACGGGCAAAATCTCCGAGTACGTGACAGTGACGGAGAGTAAACTTGCTACGGTCAACGCCGCTGGCAGTGCGATCACCTTCACTGACTCGACGAAGGAGAATGGCAAGTTCCGAACACAGAACGGCGACACCACGTTTAACCTGCCCTTTACCGTTAAGGTCAACACGCAGGCTGAACAGCGTGATCAGTTCTACGCGAACTATCGTCTGGTGATGACGGCGAGCCTAGTCACGGGCAGAACGGCGAGTGCAACGCCTCAATCGCCCGACTATGTGACCTACACGCTCACGAGGGTGAACCTCAACGGCATCGATCACTAGTTCCGAAGCCAACTAGCTTCGCAAAGGGGGCGGCAACCACCCGGTTGCCGCCCCCTTTCTTGCTCGCGCGGCCTGCCGTTGCTTCGGCTTCCCACCAAACTTTCCAACTTTCCACTTAACTTACCATCTAAGGTGGAAAGCTGGAAAGTTTGGTGGGAAGCTGTCGCGCCATTGCGGGCGGGTAGGGGGGGTCAATAATTGCGTAGCCCATACCAAGCGAAACAAAAAGATGCCAATCTGGTTGGTAAAACACCGTCAATAAGCCGCGAGCTAACTAGCTGCGTAAATAAAACCTAAAGAACTGTTGCAAATTAATGGCAAATGCCCAGATGACGCCGTTGCTATTTTCAATTAACTGCTACGCGCGAACAGCAAAATGCTACTATCTAACATGCACGTAAGAAAGCAGTTTAACGGTTAAGGCTAAGAAGTGGCAGGTATGTCAGAAGCAACAAGGGCTCGCACGCATGCGCCCGAGGTCAGGCAGCGCGCCGTCGAGATCCTCCAAGAGGGGGTCGGCCATCGCGCCCTCGCCGCGGAGCTTGGCATTCCCCAGGCCACGGCTCGTCAGTGGGCCCGCGCATATGCCGTGGGCGGTGCCGACGCCGTGCTCAACGCCGGTTCGCATCATCGCACCTATTCGTACGAAGTTAAGCTCGCCGTGGTCAAGGACCGCTTGGAAAACGGCTTAACGGTTCGCGAGGCCATGATCAAGCACAAGATTCCCAGCGAGTCTTCGGTCAAGGCTTGGTGCCGTCAGTACCGCGAGAGCGGTGAGTCCGCGCTGGTCGATAAGCCGCGCGGCCGCAAGCCGCGCGTTAAAAAGGCGGAATAGCAAACGGGATGGTGCGCCCACAGGGGCGCATTTTTCTTGCCGCCCCTCTACTCCAATGCGGACAGACTCCTTGCCCCGTGCGCCTAAAACTCCCCAGTTGACCGAAAACCTGCCGCCGCTACTCCTCAACTGAGCTATAACGTTAAACAATTGCAGCGTTTTTGCATGGGGGAGTGATGGTATGACGCTACTGTATTTCCTTACCCTGTTTCCGCTGGTACCGGCGCTGGGCATGCTGCTCGCGCGTGGTGACCGCGCCCGCGATGCGCTAGGGCTTGTAGGCTCTGGCATCATTATGGCGGTGACGGTTGTAGTCGCCGTCATGTTTTTTGGCACGGGCCCGCAGAGCTTCGAGGTGGCACCGGGCACCTCGCATGTGCTCTCGATCATCAGCTCCGTCATCGACGTGATCCTGTGCGCCGTCATCCTGTACAACGCGCGTAAATATAAGAGCACGCTCACCACGGTGCTCGGCATAGTCCAGCTGGTGGGCTCGCTCGCCTTTGCAGCCATGACGCTGCCCGCGGCCGAAGCCGTCACCGCGACGCCGCTCTACCTGGACTACATGAGTGTGATCATGGTCCTCGCGGTCGGTATCGTCGGCAGCCTAATCTGCGTGTATGCCCTGGGCTACATGAAGGACTTCCAGGCTCATGACGAGCACGAGGCTGCGCTGCGCGGGCAGACCGCGCCCGACCGTCGCCCGCAGTTCCTGGCGCTTATGTTCCTGTTCCTCTCAGCCATGTTCGTCATCGTGACGAGCGACAACCTTGAGTGGCTGTTCTGCGGCTGGGAAATCACCACCGTGTGCTCGTTCCTCATGATTGGCTACACGCGCACGCCCGAGGCCATAAAAAACGCTTTCACCCAGATCATCCTCAACATGTTGGGCGGTATCGCGTTTTTGGCCGGACTCATGTACCTGCACGTTAACGGCATGCCGCTGACCATCTCGGGCATGATCGAGCTTTCCGGCGCCGGAACCGCGCAATCCGCGCTGCTGGTGATGCCGGTCGTTCTGCTGTCGCTCGCCGCACTCACCAAGGCCGCACAGATGCCGTTCCACACTTGGCTGTTGGGTGCCATGGTTGCCCCCACGCCCACGAGCGCCCTGCTGCACTCGTCAACCATGGTCAAAGCCGGCGTGTTCCTGATGGTCAAGCTGAGCCCGCTCTATGCCATCTATCCCGTGACTGGCTTTATGGTCACGAGTGTGGGTGCCATCACGTTTTTGCTCGCTGCCCTCATGGCCATCTCGCAGAGCAACGCCAAACGCGTGCTCGCGTTCTCCACCATTTCCAACTTGGGCCTTATCAGCGCCTGCCTAGGCGTCGGCGCGCCCGAGGCCGTGTGGGCCGCGATCTTCCTGATCCTGTTCCATACGGTGGCAAAGTCGCTGCTGTTCCTGTGCGTGGGCACGGCCGAGCATCATATCGGCAGCCGCAATATCGAGGACATGGACGGCATGTTCAGCCGCATGCCGCACCTGACGCGCCTGATGATGCTGGGCATTATGGGCATGTTCGTGGCCCCGTTTGGCATGCTCGTGTCCAAGTGGGGCGCCCTGGTGGCGTTTGCCCAGACCGGCAACGTGCTCATGATCATGGTGCTTGCCTTTGGCTCGGCCGCGACGTTCTTCTTCTGGGGCAAGTGGCTTGCCAAGCTTTCGGGCGTCGACCCCACGGCTCAAAACGTTGAGGTCAATGTCCATAAGACCGAATGGATGGCCCTCAACACCATCGCCGCGCTGCTGATTCTGTGCTGCGTGGCGTTCCCGGTTATCTCGAGCGGTCTGGTGTCGCCTTACTTGGCCATGGTGTTTGGCCGCGTGCCGTACGTTATTGGCAAGGATGCCATGTATCTGATGGTGGTTATCGTGGCTTTTATCGCCGTGGTGCTGCTGACGTCGTTCCGCGTGAGCAACAAACCGCACGTAAACGTATATCTTTCGGGTGTGGGAACCGACAATTACCGCCATTTCCGCGGCTCGATGGGACGCGAGGTGAAGGCCGAAAAGCGCAATTGGTACTCGGAGGACGCCCTTGGCGAGAAGCGTATTGGCCCCGCGGGTAGTGTTGTTTGCTGTGCCATCATCCTGTTTGCGCTGCTGTGCTGCGCGTGGATTGGGCCCGAGAGACTCGCCATGAGTGCGCCCTCGGTGCTGCGCGGCAAGTATTTCGAAGGTTCGGGCGTCGTGGGCATCTTTATTGGTACCGTGGCGTTTGCCTTGCTGGCGCCTTTGGTTGGTGGCCTGATCGACGGCGTTGACCGCAAGCTTTCGGCTCGCATGCAGGGCCGTGTGGGCCCGCGCCTGCTGCAACCGTTCTACGACGTTGCCAAGCTGCTGCGCAAGGCCCCTGCCAGCGTAAACACCATGGACGATACCTATATGGCGTGCGCGCTCATCTTTACCGTGGTGGGCGGCGGCATCTTTGTGTCGGGTTCCAACACGCTGTTGTGCGCTTTTATGGTGACGCTTGCCGCGATCTTTGTGGTGTTGGCGTCCGCCTCGACGCAAAGCCCGTTTGCCCAGGTCGGTGCCGACCGCGAGTTGCTGCAGGTTATGAGCTACGAGCCCGCCGTCTTGCTGATGAGCGTGGGCCTGTACCTTGCCACCGACAGCTTTGATTCCATCGCCGTGACGGGGCAGTCGGCCCCCATCATCGTGTACAGCGCGCCCATTTTCCTGGCGCTGCTCGCGGTGCTTACCATCAAGCTGCGCAAGTCGCCGTTTGACCTTTCGTACTCGCATCACGCGCATCAGGAGATTGTCCAGGGCGTCGCCACCGAGATGAGCGGTGGCACGCTGGCCAAGATGACCCTTATGCACTGGTGCGAGACCGTGCTGTTTTTGATGTGGGTGGGCATGTTCTTTGTTTGGGACAACCCGGCGAGCTGGGTGGTCGCCCTGGTCGTTATGGCCGCGACGTATTTTGTCGAGGTGCTTATCGACAACACCTTAGCACGCAGCACCTGGCGCAGCTGCTTTAAGCTCGGATGGGGCGTGGCGCTGGTGTTTGGCCTGCTCAACCTTATGCCCATCCTCGTCGACGTGTTTATTTAGGAGGCGGCATCCATGGATCATAAAATGTCGCGCTCGCCGTGGGTTATTCATTACGACGGCTCGAGCTGCAACGGATGCGATATCGAGGTGCTTGCTTCGCTCACGCCACTGTTCGATGCGGAGCGCTTTGGCGTGGTCAACACCGGCAACCCCAAGCATGCGGATATCTTTTTGGTGACGGGGTCGGTCAATGCCCAGAACCTGCCCATCGTGCGCCAGATCTACAACCAGATGCTCGAGCCCAAGTGCGTGGTGGCATGCGGCATTTGCGCGTGCTCGGGCGGCGTATTCCGCGATGCCTACAACGTGATCGGCGGCGTGGACCGCGCGATTCCCGTGGATGTGTACGCGCCCGGGTGCGCCATTCGTCCCGAAACGGTGATCGATGCCATCGTGGAGGCGTGCGGTATCCTGGACCAGAAGGAGGCCGTGATGCGCGCCGGCGGCGATCCGCTCACCGTGGGCGGCGCCGCCACCTGGGACGGTGGCGTTGAGCTGGGCGAGGACGGGTTTGTGGCTGCGGGGGCCGGGACTGACGGTGCCGGTGACGCGCCTGCCGGGAAGCCCGCCGCACCCGCTGCTGGCGACGCACCTGCTGAGACGCCCGTCGCTGCAAAGGAGGCCGAGTAATGCAAAAGGCTATCTATACCACCGTTGGGCTCGACGAGCTTCTGTCGCATGTCCAGGCGCTCAAGGGCGCCGGTGCCCGCTTTGTGCAGATGCACGCCGAGCGCTGTGTGGACGACGGATCGTATCGCCTGGTCTATACGTTTATCAACGTTCGTGCTGCTCAGGAGCATATTGCGCAGGACGGCAGCTATGCGATCGAGAACCTGGTGGTTGAGGGAATTGATCGGTACCAGGAGATTCCGTCCATCAGCTCGTACTATCCGGCGGTATTCCCGTTTGAAAACGAAGCGCACGACCTATTCGGTCTTGCCATCACCGATATGCAGATCGACTTTAAGGGCTTTTTCTACCAGGTCTCGACTGCCGAACCCATGAGCGTCATCACGCCCGAGGTGAAGGCTGCGCGCGAGAAGGCCATGAAAGTCCGCGCGGCCGCCGAGGCCAAGGCGCGCAAGGCCGCGGCCGAGAAGGCCGCCGCGGCTGCGGCTGCTGCGGGGGAGGGTGCCGCGGGTGCCGGCGATGCTGCGGGCACTGCCGCTGCTCAGCCCGCTGCTGCTGCCGGCTCCGATGCCCAGCATGACGATGCCGCTGCGAAGGCCGCGCTCAAGGCCGCCGAGATGGAGGCAAAGCTCGCCGCCATGGATCCCGAGAAAGCGGCCAAGGTCCGTGCGGCGCTTGCCGCCAAGGCCGCCCGCGACAAGCAGAAAAAGGAGGCGTAAGGTCCATGGCTCATCGCTCCGTAATTCCGTTTGGCCCGCAGCACCCGGTGCTGCCCGAGCCGCTTCATCTGGACCTGGTGATCGAGGACGACCGCGTCATCGAGGCAATTCCACAGATCGGCTTTGTGCACCGCGGACTCGAGAAGCTCACCGAAAAGCGCGACATGCACCAGTTTGGCTACATCGCCGAGCGCATCTGCGGCATTTGCGCCGTGGGCCACAGCTACGGCTATGCCAGCGCCTGCGAGCGCATGCTCGACATCGAGGTGCCCGGCCGCGTGCAGTATATCCGCACTATTTTGCACGAGCTTTCGCGCATCCACTCGCACCTGCTGTGGCTGGGCCTGCTCGCCGATGCCTTTGGCTTCGAGGCGCTGTTCTATCGGTCGTGGACCCTGCGCGAGCAGATTCTCAAGATCTTCGAGAGCACGTGCGGTGGCCGCGTGATCCTTTCGATTAACGAGATCGGCGGCCTAAAGCACGACATTGAGGACTCCGAGCTGGCTGGCATTGTCCAGACGCT
This sequence comes from Collinsella sp. AM20-15AC, assembly GCF_003471405.1. Lineage (NCBI taxonomy): Bacteria > Bacillati > Actinomycetota > Coriobacteriia > Coriobacteriales > Coriobacteriaceae > Collinsella > Collinsella sp. AM20-15AC. Next base: position 12,313 of record NZ_QRJA01000021.1, on the reverse strand, counting down.
CGATGCCATGCGTCCCGACTACGAGGCCCTGGTGCATACGTTTTTGGACGACGTCAGCTGTGGCGAGCGCCTGCATGGCGTGGGCGTGATCAGCAAGAAGGACGCGCTGGATCTGTCGATGGTCGGCCCGTTTGGGCGCGCCTCGGGCGTGGACTACGACGTGCGCATGTTTAGCGACGGTGCCTATGCGGACCTGGCTGCGTTTGAGCCGGTTGTCGCCACCGATGGCGATTGCTATGCCCGCTGCCAGGTGCGCTGTGCCGAGGTCACGCAGGCCATGGACATCATTAAGGAGCTTGTGGGCAAGATTCCGCACGACGGGATCGGCGGGCGCACCAAGCTTACGCCGGCCGACGGCGCACGCGGCGAGGTTGTGATTGAGCAGCCGCGCGGCGAGGCGTATTACTATGTGCGCGGTAACGGCACCAAGAACCTGGACCGCTTCCGCGTGCGCACGCCGACGTCGCAGAACCTGGCGGGTCTGACACATGCGCTGCAGGGCGTGCTCCTTGCCAACGTGCCCATGATTATCCTGACCATCGACCCCTGCATTAGCTGCACGGAAAGGTAGGCGCGGCATGAGTTTGCTGACATTTGCCAAGACGGCCTTGGGCTCTATGGTCAAGCAGCCGGTAACGGTGTGCTATCCGCAGGAGAAGCTCGCGGCACCCGAGCGCTTGCGCGGGCATATCGTCAACGACATGGACGCGTGCATCTGCTGCGGCATGTGTGCGCGTCGCTGTCCGGCGGGCGCGCTCGCAGTCGATCGCAAGGGTGGAACGTGGTCGATCGACCCGTATGCCTGCGTGGTGTGCGGTGAGTGCATCGAGAGCTGCCCCAAGCACTGCCTGACTATGGACACCGCCCGCACCCCAGTCGCAGCGGACAAGACTCCCACAGTAGAAACCAAGCCGGAGTAGCGCAGGGGTAGAACTGGAATAGGGGCCGGCGGGGCAAA
>NZ_QRJA01000021.1:0-11345 GCF_003471405.1 Collinsella sp. AM20-15AC | reverse complement strand
CCGGCGGGGCAAAAATGCCCCGCCGGCCCCGCGCGTGAGCGCGCGGTTGTGCCGCTGCGAACAAAACTATGCCGGATTACTACGATAAATCGCCTGCCCCCAACCACGCCGCATTTGGCAAAATCAAAACCGCAGGTAGACGGCTTGCAGTTTTGCGAAAAAGTCACGCGTGGTCGGGGATCTCATTTTTATCGTAGTAAACCGGCATGGTTTTGAAATGTCACCATATCCGTAACAGCCCTTGATCTCCCGTGGACGGAGGAAAACGGATCATTTTGGCCCTGCGAGGGCCGCCACGTGACCCCGCCGCCACGAAACCGGCCCATCTACTATGTTTAGGCGGCAGCCCTCGACCACGGCAAGTAATGTGAAATGAAAACCGCAGGTAGAACGCCTGCGATTTTTCATGAAACGCGGCTATGGTCAGGGGTATCGGGTCAAACGTAGTAGATGGGCCCATTTCGTGGCGGGCGCCGTCAGCCGATCTCCGCGGGCGGAAGAAAGCAGATCATTTTGGTCTCGCAAGGCTTGCGGAGGCACTCGCGCAGGGCCGCCCGAACAAAACTATGCCGGTTTACTACGATGAACTCGACATTCCCGACCATGACTGCATTTTTCTAAATATCGCAAGCGTTCTACCTGCGGTTTTGGAAGCGTGCAATTTGCCGTGGTCGAAGGTAGGTGATTCATCGTAGTAAACCGGCATAGTTTTGAAATGGCATTAAATCGATAGCAGCCATTTTGCTATGCCGGGGTGGTCGGTTGTTGGGCAATTACCCTCGCAGGTAGGCGATGGCGATCTGCGTGCGGTTGCGTAGGCCCATTTTGGCAAGGATCGAGCTGATGTGGTTGCGTACGGTGCCTTCGCCCATGTAAGCGGCGGCGGCAATCTCCTTGTTATCGAGGCCGCGGGCGATGAGCTCGGCGACTTCGAACTCACGGTCGGTCAGGCTGGCAAAGGCGGCGGGTCGGCGAGGCGTGCTGGCATCGGCGCCTGTCCCGTCAAAATCGATGTCCTCGATCGCCTTGCCCTCGAGCACGCGTTTGCCGTCCATGACCTGCGCCAGTGCCGGTGGAATGGCGGCGACATCGGTTTTGATCAGGTAGCCGCGGGCGCCCAGTTTGAGCGCCGACACAATGTACTCGTCATCCGAGAATGTTGTCAGAAACACCACGCGCGCCGCAGGGTCGCGCTCGAGGATCTCGCGTGCCGCCGAAAGGCCGTCGCGCCCCGGCATCTGGATGTCGAGTAGCGCGATATCGGGCGCGTGCTCGGCGTAGAGCGCGACCGCGTCGTCGCCATTGGCGCCGGTACCCACCACCTCGATCTGCGGCTGTGCGCCCAGGATAATCTTGAGCGAATCGACCACCAAACGGTCGTCGTCGACAACTATGAGCCTCATCGGGCCTCATCTCCTTGCTGTTTGGGAACGGTGGCAAACACACGCCAGCCGCCGGCGCCGGCGCGCGGGCCGGCGGTGAAGGTACCGCCAAGCGCCTCGACGCGCTCGCGCATGGAGCCGAGCCCCATGCCCTCGGCGATGCCGCGACCGCCCGTCTGGGTCCCGCCCGTGCCATCGTCGGTAACGATGAGCTGGTAAAACGATGGATGCTCCAAGCATCGCACAACAACGTTTTGCGCGCGGGCGTGGCGTATGGTGTTGGAGAGCGCCTCGCGCAGGACCGCCGCAAAGCAGTTGGTGATGTTGGCGGGCGCATGCTCGGCCAAAACCTCAAGCTCAATCTGCGGGCCGCCATCTGAGCACGCGCCTTCCACGATGCACTCGAGCTGTACGGAGAGGTCGGCGGCAGTGTCATTGAGCGCGTGGACGCTGGCGCGCACAAGTTGGAGCGCCTCGTCAACGGTGTGCTTGACGTCGGCGAAATCGGCGGCAACCCTGGGCTCGTCGGCGTGCACGACGCGCAGGGCCTCGGTCTGCAGCGAGGCACGTGTAAGTTGGTGGCCAACGCTATCGTGGATCTCGCGCGCGATGCGGGCGCGTTCGGCGAGTGTCGCGAGCTCGACTTCGTAGTCCTGGCGGTCGGCAAGATCGCGGTTGCGCGCTTCGAGCGCGAGGGCTCGTTCCTGCAGCTCGTCGCGGATGCGGCGCATGCGCTGCTGCTCGCGCTCCAACTGGGCGGTACGCAGTGACAGTAGGGTGGCGGCGACTGAAAGGATGACGGTCAGCAGGAGCGTTCGAGCGGCAAGCGCGTCGGCGCGAAGGTCCGCGACGAGTGCAAAGACAAAGGCGACGCCAATGCCCAGCGCGACCCAAACGCGTTCACGGCGCACGCGCCGCGCGATGTCATAGAGGGCGAGGGGCGCAAACGGCACAAACGGCGGCACGAAGACAGCCGCGATGATGTAAGCGTAGCTCGCGGCCTCGCTTGTGCGGCTCGTGCGTTCCTTCTGTGCGAGCTCGGCCAGCGAGGTGGCAATAACGCCAAGGCAAAACGCCGCGACCAGGCGAGCGTCCACAGCAAGGCCCGTGGCGGCCGCAATGCAGCACGCCAGCACGATCGATTTGTCGAAAAGCCTGTTCATACGGGTATTGTACGCGATGCCGCGCACGGGGGAGGCGCCACTCAAAGCAACCGTGACATTCCTCCCACGCGGCGGGGCGGTCGCGTCAGCAGGCTACGCGACCGCCCCGCACTCGTGACAAAGCTCACTGGTGCGCGCCGTCAGCTCCTGCGATGATGCAATCGTACCGGGCCGCAAGCAACAGAAGGGCCGCCTCATGACAGACATCGTCCACGTCGAAAACCTCGTTAAGCGCTACGACGACCTTATTGCGCTCGACCACTTTAACCTGAGTATCGCCCCCGGCGAGATCTTTGGCCTGCTGGGCCCCAACGGCTCGGGCAAGACCACGTCCATCAACTGCATCCTGCAGCTGCTCGCCTACGACAAAGGCACCATCGAGCTGTTCGGCGAGCGCATGACGCCCGCCCGCTACGACCTCAAGCGCCGCATCGGTGTGGTGCCGCAGCAGGTGGCGGTGTTCGACGAGCTCACCGTGCGCGAGAACATCGACTATTTCTGCAGTCTCTACGTCAACGACCGCAAGCGCCGCCGCGCGCTGGTGGACGAGGCGATCGACTTTGTCGGCCTGGGCGACTTTACCAAGTTCCGCCCCGGCAAGCTCTCGGGCGGCCTGGCGCGTCGTCTCAACATTGCCTGCGGCATCGCGCACAAGCCCGAGCTCATCTTTTTTGACGAACCCACGGTGGCGGTCGACCCGCAAAGCCGCAACGCCATCCTGGAGGGCATCTGCCGCCTGCGCGACGAGGGCGCCACGGTGGTGTATACCAGCCATTACATGGAGGAAGTCGAGCAGATCTGCAGCCGCATCATGATCATGGACGGTGGGCGCGTGCTGGCGCAGGGCACTAACGACGAGCTCAAGCGCATGATTCAGATGGGCGAGAAGATTGTAATCGAGGTCGGCGAGGTTCCGAGTGCGGCGCTCGGTGCCGTCGCAAGCCTGCCGCACGTTCTGGACCTTTCGGCAACGGCGGGACAACTCACGTTTTCGTGCGAAGCGAGCCCGCACAACCTGACGGACATTCTCGATGCGCTGCGCTCGCATGACGTGCCGCTCGGCCGCATCTATTCCGAACCGCCGACCCTCAACGACGTATTCCTCGAGATCACCGGCCGCGAGCTGCGCGACTAGGGGGCGGCCATGTTCAACACCATCATCACCACGGTCAAGACGCTGCTGCGCCGGCCGAGCACGTGGGTCTGGGGCGCTCTCTTTCCTATTGCGCTTTCCACGATGTTCATGTTTATGTTTGCGAACCTCAGCTCCGACGGCACGGTCGACCCGGTGCCGGTTGCCGTCGTGGCGGACGAGGCCTGGGATGCCTCGACCTTTAAGGATGTGGCAGCTTCGCTTGCCAAGGCAGGCGACGATCAGCTGCTCGATGTGAGCGAGTACGAAGACTTGGCTGTCGCGCGCAAAGCGCTCAAGGCCGGCGAGGTCGCGGGCATCTATACGGTTGATGCCGCGGGCACGCCCAGGCTCACGCTGCTGTCGAGTTACGACAGCTCGCGCGCCTCGTCGGTGCTCACCGACCGCAGCATCCTTGAAACGGTGGCAAGCTCGTATACGCAAAATGTCGAGCTCATGCGCCAGATTGCCCAGGACAACCCGGCGGCGCTCGCCGATCCGGCGACGGTTGCGCACGCCCTGTCGCTCGAGGGCGGAACCCGCCGCATGAGCCTGACTCGTGCCACGCCCGATGGCACGGTCATCTACTACTACGCGCTCTTTGGCCTGGTCGCGATGATGTCTGCCGAGTTTGCCGCCTTGAGCGTCGTTGATTTGCAGCCTAATCTGTCGGGCCTTGGCGCGCGCCGCTGCGTGGGTGGTCTTTCCAAGACGGCGTCGCTGGCCGGCATTTTTGTCGGCTCGTGGCTGGTTTCCTTTGCATCGATGGCGGTTGCGATCGGCTACGTGCGCCTGGTCGTGGGCGTCGACTTTGGCGGGCGCGAGGGGTTGTGCCTGCTGGGCGGGGCTGCATCCGCGCTTGCCGCCACGGGCCTGGGGCTTTTTGTGGGCACGCTTCCCGTTAAGGGCGGCAAGGCATCCAAGTCGGGCATCCTCACGGGCTTTGCCACCACGTGCGCCCTGTTCGCCGGCCTCTACGGCGAGCCGGCGATGGCGCTTGCCGACGACGTCGCCCGCGCTTGTCCGGTCGAGTGCTGGCTCAACCCCGTCAAGCTCATCTGCGACATGTTCAATCGCCTGTATTTCTTTGAGGACCTGGGGCCCTTCGCTGTTCGCGCCGGCGCGCTCGTCCTGATGGCCCTGGTGTTTGTCGCCGCCGCTACGCTGATCTTTGGAAGGAGCCGCTATGAGCACCTTTAAGACCGCGCTTCGCATGGCGCTGGCGCACCCGTTCTACCTGCTCATCTATACGGTGTTCATCTCGCTCATGGGCGTATTCATCGCGGCTTCGGTGAGCTGGAACTCGTCGCAGCTTACCGAGTACAAGCCCTACGACACCAACGTGATCGTGGTCGACCGCGACAATAGCGACCTTTCGCGGGCGCTTACCAAGCACCTGGGCTCACGCTTTGACCTGGTCACGGGCGTCGGCGACGACACATACGACCTTGCCGACGCGCTCTCCAAGAGCAACAGCGCCAAGGGCAGTGCCGATTGCGTGTTCTTTATCCCGGAGGGGTTTGAGGACGATCTTGTTGCAGCCGCCCGTGCGGGGGAGGCCCTGCCCAAGCTCGACGTGACCTATGGTTCCGGCACCATGGCGGCGACGCTTTCGTCCGCCGAGGCCTCGCGCTGGATCTCGCTCGCGGGCGCTGCGGCGGCGCTTGAACCCGCTGCCTCCAACGGTGACGTCGCAAGGGCCGCCGAGCACGCGGCCGCAAAGCGCGCGGAGGTCCAGATCGAGCAGGTCAAGGTCGACTCGACTGCTGCTACCACGCTCGAGTCGTACTTCAACTTTGGCGCGTACGCGATCATCTCGTCGGTCATCGTGTCGGTGGGACTGGTGTTTTCGGGCATGAACGAGCCCGAGCGCGTGCGCCGCATGGATGCCAGCCCGGTCTCTGAGCGCCAGCGTTCGCTCGCTGTGTTCGCGGCCGCCGCCGTGCTCACCGTCTGCATCTGGCTCGTGTCGAGCATGATGGGCGTCGTGGGCTTTGCCAGCGCGGTTGCCGAGGTCGGCGTGGGTCGCGTGTGCCTGGCGCTGGCGGCAACGTTTGCCCTGGCGTGCACGCCGCTGGCCGTTGGCTTTACGCTGTCGAGCCTGGGCGCGCGCGAGGAGCTGCTCAACGGTGTGGGCAACCTGCTCGGCATGCTCATGACGTTTTTGGGCGGCGCCTGGATGCCGCTGTCGCTCATGGGCTCGGCCGTGCAGACGGTGGCGCACTTTGTGCCGACGTATTGGGTGAACGACGCGATCGGCAAGGCGCTCGCCGCGGACCTGACGTCCACCGTGCTGGGCGACATCGTCTGTGACCTGGGCGTCACCGTGCTCTTCGCCGCCGCCATCGCCGCCGTAGGCCTAGCCCTCGCACACGCCAAATCCCACGCCTAGCCGTAACCCGTCACTTGGGGACGTTCCTTTCCTGCTGGCACTTGGGGACAGTCCCGGCACTCATTGGGGACAGACTTAAATGAGTGGTTTCAGTCATATAAGTCTGTCCCCAATGAGTGCCCAATGAGTGGTTTGAAAAAATCCGCGACCGTCGCCTACATTTAGTTCGCCTGGGTTTACTATTACCCTAGAAAAGTAGCGGAAGGCTAACAACGGGGGATAGCATGTCGACAAAGCAAGCCTACGTCCAGGTCAACGGGCTCAAGAAGCACTACGGCGACGGCGATGCGCGCCTGACGGTACTCGACGGCATCGACACGTCCATCAACCGCGGCGAGATCTGCGTCATGCTGGGGCCCTCGGGCTCGGGCAAGTCGACCTTTCTCAACCTCATTGGCGGCCTGGAGGATGCCGACGGCGGCTCCATCATGGTGGACGGCTGCGACCTCACGGTGCTCAACCCTACCGACCTGGGCGAGTACCGCCGTCGCGAGCTGGGCTTTGTCTTCCAGTTCTACAACCTGGTGCCCGACCTCACCATCAAGGAAAACATCGAGGTCACGGCGCACCTGTCCAAAAACCCGCTCAATATCGACGACCTGCTGCGTTCGCTGGGCCTCTACGAGCACCGCAACAAGTTCCCGCGCCAGGTCTCGGGCGGCCAACAGCAGCGTTGCGCCATCGGCCGCGCGCTCGTCAAAAACCCGGGCCTGCTGCTGTGCGACGAGCCCACGGGCGCGCTTGACTACAAGACGTCCAAGGAAATCTTGCAGCTCATGGAGGATGTCAACCGCACCTACGGCTGCACCATCATCATTGTCACCCACAATGCCGCCATCGCGCGCATGGCAAATCGCGTGCTGCGCCTGCGCGACGGGTGCATCGTCGAGGACGAGCTCAACGAGTCGCCCGTCGCGGCCGCCGAGCTCGATTGATAGGCGGCGTCATGACACCTCTCGCAAAACGTCTCCCGCGCGAGCTGCGCCGCAATATCGGCAAGTACCTGGGCATCTTTTTGCTTATGTGCGGGAGCATCGCCCTTACCTCGGGCTTTTTGCTCGCGGCGCATTCCATCGGCTGCCTTATCGACGACATGCGCGATGCGTACACGATTGAGGACGGCCGCGTGACCACCTCCTTCGAGGCTACCGACGACCAGCTCAAGGCAGCCGAGGATGCAGCCGACGACGTCGGCGGCGTCACGCTCTACAAGAATTTCTCCATCGACGCCATCATCAAAAAGACCGCCGGCGACGACGGCACCAAGCGCACGCTGCGCACCTATGCGCACCGCACCAAGGTCGATATCGCGTCCTACTGTGAGGGCAGGCAGCCCAAGACGGACGATGAGGTGGCTATCGACCGCGTTTTTGCCACCAACAACGACCTCGCCGTGGGCGATAAGGTTGAGCTTGAGGGCCGCACCTACACCATCTGCGGCATCATGACCCAGCCCGATAGCCAGGCGCTGTTCCTCGACAATTCGGACTTTACGGTGAACACCATCACGTACGGCGTGGCCGAGGTCACCGACGCCGGCTTTGCCGCGCTCGAGGATGCCGGTGGTGCACCTGCCTACACGTACTCTTTTACCTTTAACGATCGCGACCTCCCCACCGCGGATCGCATCGATGCGGAGCAGGATATGGTCGAGGCGCTGACCGATGCCGATGCGCGCGTGGACGATCTGATCGACGCCGATTCCAACCAGGGTATTGGCTACGCGCGCGACGACGTAGACGGCGACTCCATGATGTGGATGACGCTGCTCGACATTATCATCGTGATCATGGCGTTTGTCTTTGTGGTCCTTACCGACGCCACCATCGAGGAGGAGAGCGCCATCATCGGCACGCTGCTCGCCAGCGGCTATCGTCGACGCGAGATCGTGCTGCACTACCTGGCACTTCCCGCCATCGTGGGCGTGCTCGCGGCGCTTTTGGGCACCGCGCTCGGCGTCGCGTTCTTTACCGAGCCCATGCGCGGCCTCTATTACGGTTCGTACAGCCTGCCTCCCTTCCAGGTGTACTGGAGCTGGGAGATTTTTGTGAAGTGCGCCGTGGTTCCCGCTGCCGCGCTCATCCTCATCACGCTGGTGGGCCTGCTTCGCAAGATGGGCAAGACGCCGTTGCAGTTCCTTCGTCACGAGGCGAGCGGCAAATCGGGCACCAAGCGCGGCTTGCAGCTGCCGGAGCGCATGGGCTTTGTCTCGCGCTTCCGCCTTCGTATCTTCCTGCGCAACCTAGGCAACTTCGCCACGCTCTTCGTGGGCATTGCGTTTGCCTCGCTGCTGCTGCTCTTTGGCCTGGCGATTCTGCCCACGATGACGCATTACGCCGACAACCTGGAGACAAGCCTGGTCGCCGAGCACCAGTACACGCTCAAGGCTCCGCTGGAGCTCGAGGGCACTGCCGAGGAGCGCGAGCAGTGGTCGGCACTCGAGCGCTTGCAGTCGGTTGACGGCGCGCTGCTCTCCGCCGCCCAAGATGCCAGTGACGAGCTCGATGACGCGGCCGATGCGGCGCAGACGGCAACCGATGCCGCGGCCAGCTCTCCGTCTGCCGAGAGCCTGGCCGCGGCGCAGGACGCGCTCGCCGGGGTCCAGGACAAGAAGGACGCGCTCTACGCGCGCCTCGATGACCTTGCCGCTGCCCTCGGCTGCAACCGCGACGAGGCCATCGGCCTGATCGACAAGGCCTCTAAGATCGACACTGACAACGACGATATCCACCCGGTCAATTCGACCGACAACGGCGCGGGCGCAATCGCGCAGGCCGAGAAATATGCCGTCTACCAGCTGCAATACGACCGCGGCGATGGTAATGGCGAGGAGACGATTTCCGTCTACGGCATCTCGCCCGATTCGCGCTACTGGAAGGGCCTCAACATCGGCGACGGACACGTCGTCTTTGGCGGCGGCCTGCTCGACAAGTTTGGCTGGAGCGAGGGCCAGAAGGTCGAGCTTTGCGACAAGTACGAGGCTCGGGATTATTCCCTTGAGTACGCGGGCAAGGGCTGCTCCTGGGGCTCAAAGTCGGACATGAATATCTATATGAGCATCGATGACTTTAACGAGCTGTTCGACAACGATGCCGCCTACTTCAACGGCTATGTGAGCAACGAGAAGCTCGACCTCGACGCGCGCTACTTTGCCGGCGACACCACGCCCGACGACATGCGCGCCGTGGGCGACCAGTTTATCGGCATGATGAGCAAAATGATCGGCATGATGGTCGGGCTCGCGGTGTTTATCTTCCTGCTGTTTATGTACCTGCTGACCAAGGCGGTGATCGACCACAGCGCCCGTTCGATCAGCTACATGGAAGTCTTTGGCTATCGCGATAGCGAGATCTCGCATCTGTACATCCGCTCGATCACGCTGTGCGTGGCGGTGTCACTCGTGCTGAGCCTGCCCGTGATCATTGGCTCGCTGACCGCGATTTTCCGCTCGATGCTGCTCGCCTACAACGGCAATATCGAGATCTACGTGCCCGCTTGGTCCATGGCTGCATGCGTCGGCATCGGCTTTGCGACCTACCTGGTCGTGGCGCTGCTACACACGCGCTCCATCAAGCGCGTCAGCCTGGCCGAAGCCCTCAAGGTGCAGGAGTAGTCATCGGGGACGTTCTTAAACGACTAGTCGTTGGGGACAGTCTTTGCCGGATCGCCGGCTCGCTGGCCGGGCGGCAAGCACTCATTTAAGTCTGTCCCCAATGAGTGCCTAGCGACTCGGCGTTGCGCTTGACTTCAACCCCACTTCAACGGGTACCATCCTCTATGTCTGTAACGCCATATAGACCGAGGGGATATAACTATGACCGCAACTGCACCCGCAGCACCCGCTAAGGTGTACTTCACCAACCTGCGCACGCATGCTCGCGAGAGCCAGCTCGACAAGCTCAAGCGCCTCATTCGTCGCGCCGGTATCGAGCAGATCGACTTCGAGAATAAGTTCGTCGCCATCAAGATCCACTTTGGCGAGCTGGGCAACCTGAGCTTTTTGCGCCCCAACTACGCCCGCGCCGTCGCGGACGTGGTGAAGGAGCTGGGCGGCAAGCCCTTCCTCACCGACTGCAACACGCTCTATGTGGGCAGCCGCAAAAACGCGCTCGAGCACATCGACACCGCCTACCAGAACGGCTTTACCCCGTACGCCACAGGCTGCCAGATCATCATCGCCGACGGCCTCAAGGGTACCGACGAGGCGCTCGTCCCGGTCGAGGGCGGTGAGTATGTGCGCGAGGCAAAGATCGGTCAGGCGCTCATGGATGCCGATATCGTGATCAGCCTCACCCACTTTAAGGGCCATGAGCAGGCCGGTTTTGGCGGCGCCATGAAGAACCTGGGCATGGGAGGCGGCAGCCGTGCCGGCAAGATGGAGCAGCATGCCGCCGGCAAGCCGAACGTCGCGACTGAGCACTGCGTTGGCTGCCGTGCCTGCGAAAAGATCTGTGCGCACAACGCCATCTCGTTTGACGATACCCGCGAGCGCGAGCTTGCCAACGGCAACGCCCGCACGGTGCACGTGGCCGCCATCGACCACGATCGCTGCGTGGGCTGCGGACGCTGCATTGCGGCGTGCAACCAGGACTGCATCAAGCCCGACTATGATGCCGCGGCCGACGTACTCAACTACAAGATCGCTGAGTACACGAAGGCCATTGTTCAGGACCGTCCGAGCTTCCACATCTCGCTCGCCATGGACATCAGTCCCAACTGCGACTGCCACCCCGAAAACGACACGCCTATCGTTAACGATATCGGCATGTTCGCGAGCTTCGACCCGGTCGCTATCGATCAGGCCTGCGCCGATGCCGTCATGGCATCCGAGCCGCTGCCCAACACCGAACTCACCGATAGCGCGGCCAAGATGGAGCATAACCACGAGCATCTGGAGGGCGAGCAGGCCAAGGACCCCTTCTGCATCACGCATCCCGACACCGACTGGCGCGCGTGCATCGCGCATGCCGAAAAGATCGGCCTGGGCACGAGCAAGTATGAGCTCATCGAGGTCAAGTAGCACCTGTCTATTGGACATATCAAGCGCTTTTGTAGCGCAACGTTAGCAAAAGCCGCCCGTGAGCACAGCGCTTGCGGGCGGCTTTCCGGAAGTATGCGGCAAATTTCGAGACCGCCGAGCACACGACATTTTTTGGCAACAAAACCCCTGATAAATTGTTGGTAAAACTGCGGTCTGGTCGGCAGTTCCAGATTTTGCCGCATACTTTCGAAAAGGCTCTGTTAGACCAAGGTTGACACGATCGGCTGTTCGTCGA
>NZ_QRJA01000020.1:1370-48237 GCF_003471405.1 Collinsella sp. AM20-15AC | reverse complement strand
GCCCCCCCCCTTTTTTGTGTTTGCGGGGCGTAAATGACTCAATTACACCAGACGATCTTATCGTTTTTGGTATTGAGCTTTTATTTAAAGAAAATAAATCGAATAACGAGGGCAACTGCTATGGCCACAATGATCATTAGCAGGATTGTCAGTCGATGCTGCTTGCGTCGTTTACTTGATGAAACGAAGATTGATTTTCCCTGTTTTGGCGTTTCGAGATAGCGAGCCGAGTGCGTCAAGGTTTGCTTGGGTCGAGGCCCTCTTTGTCGATGAGCGACGGATGCTTTCATCGGCTCATTCCTATTTGCGCTGTTTTTAGATAATGGTGCGTCTTTCAGATACACAGGGTCACCCGAGGCCACACCCATATGCTTGCGTCCCGTTTGCGCATCTTCGAGTGTTTGATAACGGTTTCTTGTCACATATTCGGGCTCTGGGTCATTGATGGGCTCTTGCGAGATGTGGGGGCGATGGAATCGAATCGGTTGCGGGCTGGATACTTCGTCCTGCTCCGGCATAAACGCGTTGTCCTGTTTTTGATCGTCCATGATGCCCTTAGTTCGTCATCAATATCGTGTATGCGCCCATTGTAAGCCAGCCGTCTAGTTTTGATGGGATTGCATACATTATTTAAGCCTTCGTTCAAATTCCGTTTATTAGACAAAATCTTAGTCAACCAGACTAAGATATGCTTATATCAATAGACTCAAAAAACTTTATAGTCGATGTATATATAAGAAGCGGTTGGGCATATATATGAGCGTCAAAAGAAGTCCCAGTCACCTAGAAGATGACTCGGCAGTCCTATAAAGGAGTGGTAAACATGGCAAGCATGGTTCCTTATCGTTCGGTTTTTGGCGTTCGTCCCTCTGCTAGCTCGCTGTTCGATCTGTTTGATGATATGAGTGATCTGGCGAACAGCTCGATTGCCTCTAAGGCGTTCCCTGTTGATGTTGAGGATAAGGGCGATGGCTATGAGGTCAAGGCTTATCTGACCGGCGTCGCCAAGGACGATATCGATGTCGAGCTTAACGAGGGCCGTTTGTCCATTAGCGTGAATGTCGAGGAAGACGAGGAGAACGAGGGCAAGAACTTCCTGCAGAAGGAGTTTAGCTCGTACAGCGCGACGCGCGGCGTGTATCTGAAGGACGCTTCGAGCGAGGGCCTTTCGGCTAAGTATGCTGACGGCATCCTGACCGTTACGGTTCCCAAGATTGTCGAGAAGAAGAACGTTACGAAGATCTCCATCGACTAACGATGGCTCTGCTTCAATCGAGAGTATGAGTTAAGGGGGGCTGGGAAGTGATTCCCAGCCCCCCTTTGTTGTCTTGAGGGGCTATTGAATGGTTGTCGGTTGATACTGGCTTGCAGGGCGTATCGAGAGCTTCCGTGGCCCTTGAAGACGGGTGGCAGAACTGCCGAGTTCATCATCGAGACTTGCATCAAGCGCGTTGGCATAGCTTTTGACGGTAAGGCTTGGACGATTATTGTCCTGGCTGATGTGCATGGCGATGAGTTGTTCGGTGCGATCGGTAACAAGTTCGCGCGCGGCTTCGGCGGCCTGGTTGTTGGAGAGGTGCCCCTTTGTGGACAGGATGCGCTCCTGAAGAAAGCGGGGGTACGCTCCTTCGCGCAACATAGTTACATCGTGGTTACTTTCGAGCGCGAGAACTCGACAGTCTTTGAGGATGCCTATGGCCTTGCTCGATAACTCTCCGGTGTCGGTGGCAAACCCAATGGAATCATCGAGAGCATTAAATCGATAGCCGACAGGATTGATGACATCGTGCGATGTTGAGTAGGTTTGCACGTGGATGCCGGCAATGGGGAGCGTGTCGCCGGGGTCAAATTCCTCTACGGGCAGGTGCGCGAGGTTTTCTTTGCATGAAAGGGTATCCCTGCTGGCAAAGAGGGGACCATGCCAGTGCTTGCACCATACATCGAGCCCCTTGATATGGTCACCATGCTCATGGGTGATTACTAGAGCGGCGACGTCGTCTGCCGAGAGGCCAAGCTCCGCCATGCGTTTAAGTGTCTCGCGGCGGGACAGGCCGTTGTCGATCATGATGAGCCCCTGAGGCCCCTCGACGAGTGCGCAGTTGCCTTTTGAGCCGCTGCTGAGGATATGAAGGTGCAGGCGAGACATAAGATTCCAAAGGATACAATGGGTGCGGACGAATAGAGGAGGAAGCGAATGCCAACGGTATCTCAGCACTATGGACATCATGCCGCACCGAGGACGGATAAGAGCGACCTGGCAACGCGGCAGGCCGCTGCCCCCGTAGTGCTCATGGTATCAGGCGGTGCGGACTCGACGGCGCTGCTCCTTATGGCTTGCACATCAAAGCTGGATATCCAGGACGGGCGCGGCGTCGCTCCCATTGCGCGCGAGCGATTGCACGTGCTGCATGTAAACCATCATCTGCGCGGGGAGGCATCCGATGGCGACGAGGCCTTTGTACGTGACCTGTGCGCGCAATACGGCTTGCCACTGTGTGTTGAGCATGCCTATTTTGATGACGAATCGGGCAATATCGAGGCTGCGGCTCGCGAGGTGCGCTATGCCGCGGCACGGAGATATGTTCGCGAACTTTGTGCCGAATCGGGCGCACCGCGGACGGCGGCTCGTATCTGTACCGCGCATACTTCGTCGGACCGCGCGGAAACATTTTTGATGAACGCCATTAAGGGGTCGGGTCCCGCGGGTCTATCGAGCATTCCGCGCCGTCGGAACATTGTGGTTCGCCCCTTGCTCGACCTCACGCACGATGAGCTCGTGAGCTATCTGCAGGTGCACGGTCAGCCATGGCGGGAAGATGAAAGCAACGAGGACGTTTCGTACCTGCGCAACTATGTACGCCATCGGGTGATGCCGGTGGTGGCACGGCGCAACGCGAGCGTCTGTAAGACGATTGGCGCCGCTTGCGAAATTCTGGGCGACGAAGACGCCTTTCTTTCCCAGCTTTCGGCACAGGCGTTTCGAAGCTGTCTGCGCAAGGAAGCGGCGGGCGCACTGGTGCTCGATGCGCGCCGTCTTGCCGCCGCTGAGGTTGTGATTGCACGGCGTATCGTGCGGTTGGCGATTAAGCGCATCGATCCCGACGCGCGACCGGAGATGCGGCACGTGGAGCGCGTGCTCGCCTGCGTCGCTGCGGGCTCGGGCTCGGTAACGCTTCCTGCGGGAATTGATGCCCGTGTGGAGTTTGGCATGCTGGCGTTCAAGGCCCCGGCGGCGCGCGAGGGCTTAGTGGCCGATTGGATCTCCGTTCCCGGTCATCTGCCGCTGGGGGCGGGGCGTATGCTGACAGCAGAGCCGATGGCTGTGGAGCCGGGGCGCGATATCGTGCACCGTGCCCGCGAGCTTGCTGCTGCCGGAGAGGTTGCGGCCTTGGTGGATGCGGCGGCCCTGGGGTTCGCCGACCGCGATAGCGAGCGGATGCTAGCCGGCTCGCGCGGGGAGATTCCCGCCGAGGCGCGATTGGCGCGCCTGTGGGTGGATAGCCCTGTGCCGGGAGACGTGATGTGCCCGTTGGGGATGAACGGCCGAAGCAAGAAAGTGTCAGACCTGTTAAACGAGGCGCGCATTCCTGTTTCAGACCGCTCTGGCGTACCCGTGGTAAGAACGGCTCCGGGAGGTGCCGTAGTATGGGTCGCAGGCGTTCGCACGGACGAGCGTTTTAAATGCACGGCCGCAACGCGCGTGGCGTATCTGCTTCGTGTGGTCGATGCGGAATAGCGTCCCACGCCAGCTATTCTGTGCGACGTTGACGGTATTCCCGCGCTGATGGCGCACGGGCTGGTAAATATACCCCGTGCGCTGCTAGAATGTGTAGTTCGCGTCCATACGGCGGTGTGTGGGCGATAAGCACAAGAAAGGGTTGTCATGGCTTCTCAACATCCGGATATCGAGAAGGTTCTGTTTACGCAGGAGGATATCGACGGTATCGTCTCTCGCCTAGGCGAGCAGATTACTCGCGACTACGCGGGTAAGGATCTGGTGCTGATTGCGGTCTTGCGCGGCGCCGTGGTCTTTATGGGCGACCTGATGCGCAAGATCGAGCTGCCGACCAACATCGATTTCATGGCTGTTTCGAGCTATGGCGACGGTGTGAAGTCCTCGGGCATCGTGCGTATCATTAAGGACCTGGATATCGACATCCGCGGTCGCGACGTGCTGATCGTCGAGGACATTCTGGACTCGGGCCTGACGCTCAAGTATCTGATGAAGAACCTCGAGAGCCGCAAGCCCGCCTCGCTGGAGGTCGCCGCCTTCCTGTGGAAGGACGTTGAGGACCGTACCTCGGCCGTCACGCCCAAGTATGTTGGAACCCATTGCCCCGATGCCTTTGTGGTGGGCTACGGCCTCGACTATGCCGAGCGCTATCGTAACCTTCCGTATCTGGGCATTTTGAAACCGGAGGTTTATTCGTAAGATGCCCGATGACCGTAACGATAACAATTCCCAGACTCCCCGGGAGCCTAAGATCCCGGGGATGCCCGGAGGCAAGAAGCCCACGCGTACGGGCTGGCTGTATTTTATTTTGGCTTGCGCGCTTCTGGGCTACGCCTTCTTTAACATGGGCTCCGGCTTTGCCAACTCCAGCAATACCGTTAAGCTCGCGACGAGCGAGATGGTCAACGCCATTAAGCAGGACCGTGTCGAAGATTTGACCTATACGGTTCAAGACGGAAGCGTGGCGGGTCATTACTGGAAGACAAAAAAGGACAAGGGCGATACGAGCGAGCTCAAGAGCTTCTCCTCGACCTATGTCGGCTCCGATTCGCTTGCCGAGCTTATGGCGGAGCACCCCAATACCAAGTACATCGTCAACACCAATGACCCCGATTTTTGGGGCGACCTGGCGATGAGCGTGCTTCCGACGATCGCCCTGATCGCCATCATGTTCTACTTTATGCGCCAGATGATGGGCGCCAACAACAGGAACATGCAGTTTGGCAAGACTAACGCCAAGACCAACGAGGCCACGCGCCCCAAGGTCAAGTTTGAGGATGTTGCCGGTGTGGACGAGGCCGTCGAGGAGCTCGAGGAGATTCGCGACTTCCTGAGCGATCCGGACCGCTATCGCAAGCTGGGCGCCAAGATCCCGCGTGGCGTGTTGCTGGTGGGCCCTCCGGGTACCGGTAAAACGCTGCTGGCCAAGGCCGTTGCCGGCGAGGCGGGCGTGCCGTTCTTTAGCATCTCGGGTTCCGACTTTGTCGAGATGTTCGTGGGCGTCGGCGCCAGCCGTGTGCGTGACCTCTTTAAGGAGGCCAAGTCCCAGGCCCCGTCGATCATCTTCATCGATGAGATCGATGCCGTAGGACGTCAGCGCGGAGCCGGCTTGGGCGGCGGTCACGATGAGCGCGAGCAGACGCTCAACCAGCTGCTGGTCGAGATGGACGGTTTTGAGGAGAGCGAGTCGGTCATCCTGATCGCCGCCACCAACCGCCCCGACATTCTGGATCCGGCGCTGCTGCGTCCCGGCCGTTTTGACCGTCAGGTTACGGTCGACCGTCCGGATGTGAAGGGCCGCGAGCAGATCTTGCGCGTGCATGCCGAGAACAAGCCGATGGACGAGGACGTGAAGTTTGAGAAGCTCGCCCAGATGACCGTTGGCTTCACCGGCGCCGATCTGGCGAACTTGCTCAATGAGTCTGCACTGTTGGCTGCCCGCCGTCATCGTTCTGTGATCTCGATGGACGAGGTTGAGGAATCGATGGAGCGCGTGATTGCCGGACCGCAGCGCAAGGGTCGCGTGATGACCGAGGCCGAGCGCACCACGATTGCCTACCACGAGAGCGGTCACGCCCTGGTGGGCCACATCCTGGAGCACTCCGATCCGGTCCACAAGATCTCGATCGTCAGCCGCGGTCAGGCTCTGGGCTACACGCTGCAGCTTCCGCAGGAGGACCACTTCCTCAAGACCAAGAACGAGATGCTCGACGAGCTCGCCGTGTTCTTGGGCGGTCGCGTTGCCGAGGAGCTCATGTGCGATGACATCACGTCGGGCGCGAGCAACGACCTGGAGCGTGCGACCAAGATGGCGCGCGAGATGGTTACGCGTCTGGGCATGAGCGAGGAGCTGGGTACGCAAGTGTTTGGCGAGGCGCAGCATCAGGTGTTCCTTGGTCGCGATTACGCCGATCACCAGGATTATTCCGAGGAGACGGCACGCCGCATCGATATCGAGGTTCAGCGCATCATGCGCGAGGCCCATCGCCGTGCAGTCGAGATTCTGGATGCCCGTCGCGGTCAGCTCGATCTGATGGCGAAGGTGCTGCTCGAGCGCGAGACCGTCGAGGGCGATGCCGTGAACGCCCTGCTCGACAACGAGTGGGACGCCTACCTTGAGCGCGAGGGTGATATCCTGGCGGCCAAGGAGGAGCGCAATGCCAAAGCTGCCGGCATGCCGACCAAGAAGCGCGCGCCGCGCATGAGCGAGGAGGAGCTTGCGGCGGACGCTGCGGCATTTGCGCAGGCGGCTATGCAGGAAGATGCCGAAGTCGCATCCGATGATGCCGACGATGACTGTGCCGTCAATGCCGGTGCCGACACCGACGACGACAAATAGTCTTTATGGCGAAAGCCTCCGCGGGGAAACCTGCGGAGGCTTTTTCTTCATTGATTGGGGACAGACTTAAATGAGCGTTTTCACGCATTTAAGTCTGTCCCCAATCAACATTGCTGCGGCGCTTTGCCCGACTAAAGCGTACAATAGCGCCTATGCGAAAGGGGAACAGATGATCAACGAAACTATGTATGCTCGCGGTGCGGAAAGCTCCATCATCCGCGAGATTTTTAGCTATGGCCTTGAGCGCAAGGCGCAAATCGGCGCGGAAAACGTGTTCGATTTCTCGCTGGGCAACCCGAGCGTTCCTGCTCCCGCTGCCGTCGCGGAGTCCATCAAAAAGGCGCTTGAACTGCCGAGTGACCAGCTGCACGGTTATACGCCCGCTCCGGGCCTGCCGCAGTGCCGTACCGCCGTGGCTGAGTCTCTTAACCGTCGCTTCGGTACGAGCTATGAGGGCAAGGATGTCTTTATGACCGTGGGCGCGGCGGCTTCGCTCACCTGCACGCTCAATGCCGTTACGAACCCGGGTGACGAGGTCATTGTTATCGCCCCGTACTTCCCGGAGTATCGCGTGTGGATTGAGAAGGCCGGCTGTACGTGTGTCGAGGCGCTCGCCGATGAAGATACGTTCCAGCTGAGCGTGGATAACGTGCTCAAGGCGATTACCGACAAGACGGCAGCTGTCATCATCGACTCACCGAATAACCCGACGGGCGCCGTGTATACGCGCGATACCCTGACGCGACTGGCCAATGTTTTACGCGAGGTCAACGCCAGGCGCGATCCCGAGAATCCGATCATGCTTATCTCGGATGAGCCGTATCGCGAGATTGTCTATGGCGCCGAGGTGCCTTGGGTGCCTTCGATCTACGAGCACACCATCGTGTGCTACTCGTATTCCAAGTCGCTTTCGCTACCGGGCGAGCGCGTCGGGTGGATCCTGGTTCCCAATACGAATCCTCAGGCAGCTCGTCTAATGCCCGCCGTTGCCGGTGCCGCCCGTACGCTGGGCTTCGTGTGCGCTCCGGCGCTCTTCCAGCGCGTGATTATTGATTGCATCGATGAGCCGAGTGACGTTGAGGCCTATGCACGCAACCGCACGGCGCTTACCGATGCGCTGGCGGAGTACGGCTACACCTATGTTGAGCCGGATGGTGCATTCTACCTGTGGGTGAAGGCGCTGGAGCCCGATGCGAACGCTTTCTGCGAGCGCGCGAAGAAGTATGAGCTGCTCGCGGTGCCTTCGGATAGCTTTGGCATGCCGGGCTGGTTCCGCATTGGCTACTGTGTGAGCTACGAGACCATCGTCAATTCGTTGTCTGCCTGGAAGCAACTGGCCGACGAATATCGTCGAAAGTAAAGCGCTCTGCTTGCAATGTTTTACGTGAAACGGGGTTTGGCGCTAAGCCAGACCCCGTTGTTTATGCCGTTGTGTGATTGGGATGAAGCAGTTTTACGACTGCCGAAGGCTATGCGTACAATGAATATAAGCGACGGCCATGCCAGATAAGGAGACCCGATGCCCTACCTGCTTTCTTGTGACATTCATACTCATACGATGTTCTCTGCGCATGCATATTCGACCATTGAGGAGAACGTGTACTGGGCGGCAGAGCGTGGCCTGCAGGTGCTCGGATCCGCCGACCATCTGAGCTCTATGGTTACGGCTTGCCCCAATGACCTGCGCAGTTACCAGTTCTTTATCAACCAGGATATCTGGCCGCGCATTTGGAGCGGCGTGCTAGTGCTGCGTGGTGCCGAGGCCGATATCGTTTCGCTGGACGGAAGCCTGTTTGGTGAGGACACTCCTGTCACGCTCGATATTGCCGGCGATTCATACAGCCGTCAGCATTCGCTGTTCGATTTGGTTACGCGTAATTTGGATTATTTGGTTGCAAGCGTGCATAATCCGCAGATTGCTGAGGGCGCGACGCTGGCCCAGACGACCGAGATGTATATCAACGCCCTGGAGCACCCCAAGGTGTTTATGCTTGGGCATACGGGTCGTTCGGGCTTGCCGTTCGATATCGATGAGGTGCTGCTGGCGGCCAAGGCCAAGCACAAGATTATCGAGATCAACAACCATAGTCTTGAACATGGTGTCGACACTGAGCATTGGGCCGTATGCCGCAAGATTGCCGAGCGTTGCGCCGAGCTGGGCGTGGGGATTGGCGTTTCGACCGATGCGCATATTGGCATGGCGATTGGTAAGCTCGACCAGGCGCGCAAGATGCTCGACGAGATTCACTTCCCGCTGGATTTGATCGTGACGCGCGACCGCGAGACGCTGCTGCGCGAGATGGCGGCAGCCGGCGTGTGTGACCTGCGCAAGGGGATGTAGCGGAGTTCATAAACCAAGCGAAGGGGGCGGTCCAGACGGGCCGCCCCCCTTTCTTGTCTCGAAAATCTACCGGGGTGGATTAGCGGCGCTCGAGGACCGCTACGGTTTCGGTGTGGTCGGTATGGGGGAACATGTCGACAGGCGTGATCTTGAGCAGGCGATAGCCTCCGTCGAGGAGCTGGTGCAGGTCGCGCTCTTGGGTCACAGGGTTGCAGCTGATATAGGTGATGCGGCGCGGCTTGAGTGCGCAGGCGGCTTCGAGGAACTCGGGGGTGGAGCCGGCGCGCGGCGGGTCGATGGAAAGGACATCGATCCGCTCGTTGTTGTCGGCGGCGTCCAGGATGTAATCGGTGGCGTCGTCGGCCATAAACCAAGCGCTGCGGGTGAGGCCGTTGAGCTCGGCATTGCGACGTGCGTCGGCAATGCCCGCCGGGTTGCGCTCCACGCCGAGCAGCATAATGCCGATGCCCTTGTCCTGGGCATCCTTCGCGGCGCACAGGCCGATGGTTCCGCTGCCGCAGTAAGCGTCCATAAGAATGTCACCCTGCTGCAGGTCCATGCCGTCAATGGCAAGTCGATAGAGCAGCTCGGTTTGCTGCGGATTGGTCTGATAGAACGCGGTGGGGGAGATATCGAACTCGCAGCCGAGCAGCTGGTCGCGCATGCATTCGGCGCCATAGACGATACGAGTCTCCTCACCCAAGATGGCATTGCCGGGGCGACCGTTGATGTTCTGAGCGACGGTGACGATATGCGGATCGAGTGCGGCGACAGCCTCAAAGAACTCCTGCGCATGCGGCAGGTCGCGCTGAGCGGTCACGAGGGTGACCATAATCTGGTCGGTGCGCCAGCCGCAGCGAACGACGGCATAGCGAAGCAGTCCCAGATGCTTGTCTTCGTTAAAGGCGGGAATATGCAGACGTTCGGCCTCGCGAGCGATGCCGTTGAGAATCTGACGAGCGCCCGGCGCCTCAACGGGGCATTTGGGAACGGCGACGATTTTGTGCGTCCCACGTTCAAAAAAGCCGCAGCGGACAGCGCCCTCTTTGCCGGGAGCAAACGGAGTGGCAGCCTTATGACGAAAACCACGCGGCGCAGGATATTTACCCGGGTCTCCCAGGGTGACTCCCATACCGCGAATGGGGTCGACGCTAATGCCCTCGCGCTCGCAAAGCGAGGCAAAAAGCTCCTCCATGGCAGCCTGCTTGGCCGCCAACTGCTTCTTATAAGGACGATTGAGCGCCGTGCACCCACCGCAGGCCTTCATGATGGAACAAGGAGACTTGGGATCCACAACCTTACGAGCAGGCGAAACCGAATCTTTATGCGGGCGCTTGGAGCGAGTCTGAGGCGCTTTATCGCCGTCCCGACGAGAACCAGAACGCTTGGTCTTAGCCCTGCTCTTGTTCGATTTGCTTTTTGCAGCTTTAGAAGACTTGGATTTCGTGGAAGATTTCTCCTCCGACCCCTCAGCCGCCTCGATCAAAGCACGACGAGCCTTACGCTCCGCACGAGATTCTGCCATCAATAACTCCACTAATTCATGAATTTAAGCTGCAAGTATTGTACCGTGCCAAGCCAGCAGACGATATACAAGCGGTTTATTCGTGTCGGTGATAAGCCCAACGACGGTTGCCCGCCGCGTGAGGGGTGTGGGGGTTAAGTTTATCGCGAGTTCCGCACGAACAGGAGGCCACTTAATGTGGCCTCCGTCGTGAGCAGGACTGTAGAGCAGGAAACTTAACCCCCACACCCCTCACGCGGCGGGCAAATTCGCCTTGTGCTCTATCACGCTAAAGTGTATGATTCTGAACGTTACATGACTCACTTTACTTAACTAAAGTGCTATCAAGGGGGAATACCATGAATACCGATATGTCTCGTCGTCAGTTTGTTGGTCTAGCCGGCTCGCTCGCCACGGTGCTTGGCCTTGGTCTTGTCGGCTGCGGCGGTGGTGCCGGCAAGGGCTCCGCTGCTGGTTCTGCCGCGGCCAAGGATGTGAAGGGCGCTGCGGAGTCCAAGAAGCTCGTGGTGGGCTTTGATAAGTCCTATCCTCCGTACGGCTTTGTGGGCGACGATGGCGAGTACACCGGCTTTGATCTCGATCTGGCCAAGGCTGTTGCCGATAAGCAGGGCTGGGAGGTCAAATACGAGGCCATCGACTGGGACGCCAAGGATACGCTGCTTAACTCAGGCGCCATCAGCTGCATCTGGAACGGCTTTACCATGGAGGGTCGCGAGGACGACTACACGTTCTCCGAGCCGTACATGCTCAATGAGCAGGTGCTCGTGGTCAAGAAGGACGCGGGTATCAAGAGCTGGGACGATCTTGCCGGCAAGACCGTGATTACCCAGACTGATTCCGCTGCGCAGGATGTGCTCGAGGGCGACCAGAAGGATCTGGCCGCGACGTTTGCCACGCTCGATACCATCGGTGAGTACAACACGGCGTTTATGCAGCTCGAGAGTGGTGCGGTCGATGCCGTTGCCTGTGACCTCTCGATCGCTCAGTATCAGCTGGCCGCCAAGCCAGATGCCTATACGCAGCTCGACAAGCCGCTGTCCAGCGAGCACTACGCCGTCGGCTTTAAGAAGGGCGACACCAAGTCGGCCGATGCTGTAACCGAGTCACTCAAGGCGCTCTACGAGGACGGCACGGTCAAGGACCTGTGCGATAAGTATTCAAGCTATGGTCTTTCCTTCGACAACTGGGTGCTCAAATAGCGGCTTTCCCAGGCACCCGATTTTGCCGTTCAAACCGTCGCTTGCGTACATTTAGTACGCGGCGCTCCTCTTTCACGGCAAACTCGGGCACCTGGAAAACCCGCTTTAGCATTGGGTTCGCTGTTCCGTTACTGTGAAAGAGAGCTTGGGTTGTCTATTCAGGTCATGATGCAGATGCTTGGCCAGGGATTCTTGGTCAGCTTGCAGCTGTTTGTGCTGACGTTGCTCGGGTCGATTCCGCTGGGAATTCCCGTGGCGTTTATGCGCATGAGCAAAATTGCGCCGCTTCGCTGGATCGCGCGCATCTATATTTCGGTCATGCGCGGCACGCCGCTCATGCTACAGATGTTTGCCATCTACTTCGCCCCGTACTACGTGTTCGGCATCTCGCTCACGCCCGATTCCAAGTGGACGGCGTGCGTTGTGGCGTTCATCATCAACTACGCCGGCTACTTTGCCGAGATCTATCGCTCGGGCCTGCAGTCGATTCCGCGTGGTCAATATGAGGCCGCCGAGGTGCTGGGCTACTCGCGTCTGCAGACATTTTTGTACATCGTGATGCCGCAAGTTGCCAAACGCATTTTGCCGGCGATGGGCAACGAGATCATCACGCTGGTCAAGGACACATCGCTGGCGTTTGCCATCGGTGTGGGGGAGATGTTCTCGACGGCCAAGGCGCTGGTTGCCTCGCAAGTGAGTATGGTGCCGTTTGCGATCGCGGCGCTGATTTACTGGGTCTTTAACTTTGTGGTCGAGATGCTGCTGGGCGCCGCCGAAAAGAAGCTGGACTATTATCATGACTAACTCAGTGATGAAAATCGAAAGCGCGCGTAAGGCGTTTGGCGGCAATGAGGTGCTCAAGGATATCTCACTCGAAGTCAAGCGCGGTGAGGTCGTGGCGATTATCGGACCTTCGGGCGGCGGTAAGTCTACGCTGCTGCGGTGTGCCACGCTGCTCGAGACACTCGACGGAGGCTCTCTCTCGTTTGGCGACCTTGCCGTTGCGACGGACGCGGGGCCGGGTGCGGTCTATGCGAAAGGCGACGTGCCCAAACAGGCGCGCTCGCGGTTTGGTCTGGTGTTCCAGAACTACAATCTGTTCCCGCACTATACGGTGATGAAAAACATCATCGACGCGCCGATCCGCGTGCTTAAGCGCCCGCGCGAGCAGGCGGAGGCGCGTGCGCGTGAGTTGATCGCGCAGATGGGGCTTACGGGCAACGAGAACAAGGTGCCGTGTGAGCTTTCGGGCGGTCAGCAGCAGCGCGTGAGTATTGCCCGCGCCCTGGCGCTCGATCCGGAAATCTTATTCTTTGACGAGCCGACCTCGGCGCTCGATCCCGAGCTGACGGCCGAGGTGCTGCGTGTCATTAAGGACCTCGCTGCGCAGAACATGACGATGGTGATCGTGACCCACGCAATGCAGTTTGCGCGCGATGTTGCCGACCGCGTGGTCTTTATGGATGGCGGTCGTATTGTCGAGGGGGGTCCTGCCGAGCAGGTTATCGACCATCCGCGCGAGCAGCGCACCCGTGAGTTCTTGAGCCGTATCGAGGGATAGACTCAGGTATTTACTCAACTATTAATTGAGGCGAAGCCGCCACGGGTCTTACGGTCTGTGGCGGCTTTTTGTTTACATCGACGGGGTTCAATAATTGCCCCACAAGCTTGTCTCTTCCTCTCGCCGCCTGTATTCATACGTGTGCCGAAAGGTATGCATGGACAGCCGCCCGTGAGGGTAGGGTGGTGGCATAGGACATTTGGAGGGTGAGTCGGCTCGGCTGCCGACCATGCTGCTCCCGGGACGGCACCGACCGCGAACTCTCCCCGTTGGCGTCGCGCATTGCGCGCGGCCCTGCAAGGAGGTCATCATGGGTGCTCCCAAGACCGGTAACGTAAGGAACGTGGTGCTCGTAGGCCAAGGCGGGGTGGGCAAGACTTCACTCGCCGAGGCCATGCTCCACCTTTCCGGCAAGACCGCCCGCCTTGGCGGCCACGACGGCACCAAGCCCACGCTCGACTATGACCCCGAAGAGGTCAAGCGTGCGTTTTCCATCTCGACGACCATTGCGCCGATCGACTGGAAGGGCGCTCGCATCAATGTGCTCGATGCCCCGTGCTATCCCGATTTTATCGGCGACGCCTTTGCCGCGATGAGCGTCTGCGAGACGGCTCTGTTTGTGGTCGACGCCGAGGCCGGCCCGCAGCCCACAACGGTTAAACTCTGGTATGCCGCCGAGGACCTGCGTCTGGCGCGTGCGGTGTTTGTAAACCGCCTGTCGCGCTCCGAGGCCAGCTTTGCGACCACAATGGACCTGCTGCAGGAGCGCTTTGGTACGCGCCTGGGCGCCGTGACTCTTCCCTGGGGCGAGGGCGAGGACTTTGACGGCATCATCGACCTGGTGCGCATGAAGGCGCGCCACTGCAACGGCGCCGAGGCCGTTGAGTCGGAGATTCCCGAGGAGTATCGTGCCCAGGCCGAGGAGGCCCATGACCATCTGTGCGAGCTGGTGGCCGAGGCCGACGACGAACTGATGATGAAGTACTTGGAAGGCGAGGAGACGCTGACGCAGGAGGAGCTTGAAGGCCTGCTGTCGAAGGCGATCGCCGAGCGCATCTTTGTGCCGGTCTTTGCGGGCGATTGCATTAAGGAGCAGGGCGTCAACTCGCTGATGGACGACATCGCCACGTACTTCCCGGCGCCGACCGACTACGGCGAGATGCCGCTCATCGACGGTGATTCGCTTAAGATCTCGAGTGACGATGACCGTCCGGTGGCGTTTGTGTTTAAGACGCTGGCCGACCCGCAGCAGGGCCGCATCAGCTTTATCAAGGTGCTGACGGGCACGCTTGAGCCGGGTCTTGAGCTGATCAACGCCCGCACGCGCAAGAGCGACCGTCTGGCTCACCTGTATGTGATGTGCGGCCGCGACATGACCGAGGTCGGGCACGCCTATGCCGGCGACATCATCGTGGCGCCCAAGCTGGCGGCCGAGACGGGCGATACGCTCTCGATTACCGGCAAGGTCGAGGCTGCGGCGTTTAAGTTCCCCAACTCGCAGTACCGCATCGCCATCGAAGCCGAGAACCGCGGCGACGAAGAGAAGCTCTACACGTTTATCGAGAAGGCTTGTAAGGCCGATCCGACCATGAGCATCGACCGCGACGAGGAGACCGGCCAGACCATTATCTCGGCGGTGGGCGAGGCACAGGTTTCGGTCCTGCTCAATCGTCTGGAGGACCGCACCAAGGTCGCTGCCAAGAGCGTGCCGATCCGTATCCCGTATCGCGAGACCATTCGCCGTACGGCAAGTGCCCAGGGCCGCCATAAGAAGCAGACCGGCGGCGCCGGTCAGTACGGCGACTGCTGGCTGCGCGTGGAGCCGCTCATTGGGCCCGACGGCACGAGCGACGGCTATGAGTTTGTGGATGAGGTCGTAGGCGGCCGCATTCCGCGCTCGCTGATTCCCGCCGTGGACAAGGGCGTCCAGGAGACCATGAAGGACGGCATCATTGCCGGCTACCCGCTCACGGGCATTCGCGTCGCGGTGTACGACGGCTCGTATCACAGCGTCGACTCCAACGAGATGGCGTTCCGCGCGGCGGCACGCATCGGCCTGCGCAAGGCATGCGCCGATGCCGACCCGGTGGTGCTGGAGCCCATCGAGGAAATCACGGTGACGATCCCCGAGAGCTACGCCGGCGCCGTGATGGGCGACATCTCGGCCTCGCGCGGTCGCGTGACGGGCATGGAGACCGACGAACGCGGTGATACCGTGGTCATTGCCCAGGCGCCGCTGGCCGAGCTAACGGATTACTCGACGCGCCTGCGCTCTATCACGCGCGGCACGGGCGACTTTACCATGAAGCCCGCCGGCTACGAGCAGGTTCCCTATGACGTTCAGGCCAAGCTGGTCGAGCGCTATGAGGAGGGCCGCGCCAAGTAGCGTGGGGCTTTGCCTGCAACATACATGCCGATGCAAGGGCCGCTCTGGGCAATCCGGGGCGGCCCTTTTGATCCCTGGGGGACGGAGGAAAACGGATCATTTTAGGTTTTGGGGCAGCTTTTGTCGGCCCTAGTCTCCCGAGGCCTGATTGCGGCCGGTGGCGTAGTCGATCTGCACATGCGGCTGCAGGTTGTAGCAATATACGTGGAAACAGAGGGTCTTGCCGTGGTCCTCGACCGATTGCGCCTCAAGGCGTACGCCACGGCAGACAAGTTCCTCTTCGTTATACATGGGCGTGACGCGGTAGAGCACATGGTTGCCCGTATCGCGGATATAGCCGAGAATCTGTTCTTCAAACGGTAGCATGCCCGTCTCGTTGAGATAGCGCGTGCCGGTGAGGAGATTCTTGCGGTTGGCGTTTTCGCCGCAGAGCGACCAAGCGATAAGGTGGCAGCGGTTGTAGAGGCTCTGACCCGGAACAAAGTCATAGCGTTGCTGGTGCCAGCCGGCGGGGTGGATGCGCGAGATATCGCCGCGCTTGCCCTGGCCGAGCGATTCGGGGCCTACGCAGGCGAGTGCCTTGCGAGTGCGGCCTAGGCTATCGAGCTTGGAGAATTTCTTAAAGCAGCCCTCTTCGGTGGCGCGCTCGTATTCATCGAGCGTGAATGACGGCGTGCCGAGCGGGTGCGTGCTGTCGGCGCGAAGGGCAACGTAGGGATTGCCGCCGTAGTCGGGAATGCTGCTGAGATATACGCCGCGGGCGCGGTCGAGATCGGGGTTTTCGACCTCGTCGATGGGGGTGACGTTTGAAGAGGCATCGTCAGCGGTGTCGGTCGTGGCGGATTCAGAGCCATCGCCGGAGTCCTGATCATCTTCGGAGTCCGTGGAGCTCGCTGTTCCCGATTCGAGCCGGGCGACCAAGTCCGCTTCGTCGTCGGTGCGGTTGGGGCTCTCGCTTTGCTTCTCGGCCAGAGCAGCCGCCTGCTCATCGCTTTGCGGCGAGAGCAGCTTGGGCGCTCCGTCGAGCGACCCTGTGAACAGCGCAAACCCCAGCACCACGGCGGTGCCGATGGAAAGTACTTGCTTGTAGGCGGACTTGCGCGACATTGAGGCTCCTGGCTAGACGGTTCGGAATCTACCAGTCTAGCAGGTGCCGGCAGGGGTCGCTCTACCGAACAAATACTTAAAGATTGGGAGACGCGCTATCGATCCATTTGCCCTAGAAGGGGTTGCGATGGTTGGGACGTGTGGGGCTCGACGTTTCCCCAGATAAAACCTGCCAAAATAAATCTGTCCCCTTTTAGAAGGTCGGCAACAATTTATGTGGTTCAGGTTGAGCATGCGCGAGCGAGCAGATTGCCGTGCCCGGGGCCTGCGCAGCGCCGAGCGGTTACGCCGTTTGTAAAACGGCGTAATTTAAAGATTCATGTTGCCGTGGATGTAGGGGGCGACCTCGGGGGAGATGTGTCCGCAGCCTAGGTTGCGCAGCACGGACTCGATGGCGGCGGGCAGCGGGGTCTTTCCCTCGTCGTTGACCACGGTACCGCCGAGGGCGGCGATCTTGGCGACATCTGCCGGGGCGGCTTCGATATGCATGCAGCCGCCGACCAGGCGTGCGCGGACCTGCGCCAGGTCAAGATCGTGCAGATAATCCTCGCAGGCGCGGATTAAATCGACCTTCTCGCGCGTAAGCTTCTCGCCCGTGGGGACGCGCGTGGCAAGGCAGGCCCCCGCCGGCAGGTTCCAAACGGGATAGCCCCATGCGCGCAGCAGCTCGCGCTCTTCGTCCTTGGTGAAGCCGACCTCCATAAGGGGTGAGCGCACGCCGAGCTCTTCTGCCGCACGCATGCCGGGGCGGTAGTCACCGCGATCGCTTGCATTGCTGCCATCGATGACGGTGGGAAAGCCTAGCGACTTGGCGTGGTTGACGATAGCGGTAAAGCCGGCGCGCTTGCAGTGGTAGCAGCGGTCGGCGTCGTTGCAGGCTATCTGGGGGAGCTGCAGCTGATCGACCGAGAGGTTGAGTACGGGAAGCTTGAAGTGCGGCCCCTCATCGGCCTGCCCGTCAACCGCCCGCTCAAACGAAGCCTGCTCGGGCGTGCCGATGAGCGGCGTGGTGAGGTGAACGAGAAGCGTGCTGGCGGGCATGATGCGGGCGCAGACCGCGGCCAAAAAGCTGCTGTCGACGCCACCGGAAAAGCCGATGGCGACGCGTCCGTATGCTAAAAGCAGCTGCTCGAGCGCTGCGAGTTTGTCCTGAAGCCCCTCTGCGGGTGCGGTGGTGTCTGAAAGCATAAGTCGATCCTTGCCGTTGAGTACTCGGTCGAAAACTATAATCCTACCGAGTCGCTTGTCATAAGACTTCTATCTATGTAACGAAAGTGCAATATGCTATATACGTTATATACAAGTTTACAGGTGCGGTAAAGTTGCGGGAGTACAGCAGCGCGAAGAGATGGGGGACCGATATGATCAAGGCCGTTATTTTTGACATGGACGGAACGCTGGTCGACACCGAGCGTTTGGGTATCAAGGCGTGGAAGGCGGGCGCGGCCGAGCTGGGATTCGCGATTGACGATGCGCTGATCCATCAGTTTATCGGCCGCACGTTGCCCGATGTCATGGAGATCCTTGATGGGCATTACGGCAGCCGCGAAACCGCTGAGGCAATCTATCGTCGCCATAGGGAGATTCGCGACGAGATGGTCAAGACCGATCTGGAGCTTAAGGCCGGTGCCGCCGAGTGCATAGACGAGCTGCTGGCTGCGGGCTATCACGTAGGCCTTGCGACGTCGTCGCGCCTCGTTACGGCCGAGCGCAACCTTAAGATGGTTGGCCTCTTTGACAAGTTTGAAACGGTGACCTGCGGCGAGGACGTCGTGCACGGAAAGCCCGACCCCGAGATGTATCTGCTTGCCTGCGAGCGCGCGGGCTTTGCTCCCGAGGAATGTGCCGTGGTCGAGGATTCGCGCAACGGCTGCGTCTCGGGCATTACGGCTGGCTGCCACGTCTTTGCCGTCCCCGATATCGTGCCGCTGCCGCAGGACGTCGTGGACGGCTGCGAGGCCGTGCTCGATACGTTGTTCGATCTGACGGCGGCGGTCAAGGCCGTGCTCTAGACAATTGCGGTGTTGAAACGAGCAATTACCCACGTTTGCGCTTAAGCAAAAGGGGCCCGGCAATGGTCGGGCCCCTTTTGCTTAAGCGGCGACTTGGCATACTTGCGCGCGTGCTATAGATACGCGCCCAGGTTGATGGCGGTGGCTTCGGCGTGGTTGCTTGCCTGGGTGCTGGCGCGTTCCAGCAGGAACGGCCGCACGAGTTCTTGGCGGTTGATGTCCTCGATGGCTGTGACCGCGGTGACGGTGCGCGCTGCAGAGCCGATGCGGACGTGCTTGGTCTTTGCCGGCGCCTTGTTCTCGATTTGCTCCATGAGCAATTGAACACCCTTGCGGCCAATTTCGTAGCCCGGCGGCGCCACGGTGGTAAGGGGGACCGACCCGCTCCAGGCAAGTGGATTGCCGTCGCAGCCGGCCACGCGGACCTGCTCGGGGACGGAGATGCCTTTGTCTATCAGCGCCGAGATAACGCCCGACGCCAGTACGTCGGTCAGGCCGATGACAAAATCGGGGCGCTCGTCGCCGGAGCGCTCGGCAATCTGGGCGCCGATGCTGTAGCCGTCGGCAGCGGTATTCCATTCGCCGGCGTCGATGACTTCGATCTTGATATCGGGGTGCAGGGCAAGGGCCTTGTGGATGCCAAGTACGCGCAGGGTGAGCTGCATAAATGCCGCTCTGCCCACAACGGTGATATGGCGTGCGCCACGGGCAACGGCGAGCTCGGCGATAATGCGCCCCTGCGCCTCGTTGTCGGCGGCCACGTAGTAACCGGGTTCGGAACAGTGGATGTCCAGATGGACGATCGGCACGGGCATCTTGGTCATAGCGGGGTGCCAGTCGGGGGACGCCATGGGCTGAACCATGACGCCGGACATCTGCGTGCCCATAAAGTAGCGCAGGTAATGGTCCTGGAGAATGCCGTCGTTATCGGCGTTGGCGATGAGCAGGTCGTAACCGTGCTTGCGGGCCTCGTTATGGGCGCCGCTGGCAATTTGGAGCGAGAAGCCGTGATCGAGACGGGGGAGGACCAGGCCAAAGGACTTGGTGGTGCCGCCTGCGAGCTGACGGGCACTTTGGTTGGGCAGGTAGCCAAGGCGATTGATGGTCTCGTTGATGAGCTTGAGGGTCTCGGGGCGCAGCTTTTCGGGATGGTTGAGCGCGTTGGAAACCGTGCCCAACGAAACCCCGGCCTCGCGCGCGACGTCGCTGATTTTTACCTTTGCCATAGCGGCCCCTTTGATGCGTTTCAAGTACAAGCCAGATTGTAGCATCCCAAACCTACCAAAAAGGGACAGGTTTATTTTGGCAGGTTTATCTGGGGAAACGCCGTTGCCAGCGCGGCCACCACAAAGGTGCCTGTTCCCATTGTGGTGGTTTGGACCGGCTGGACGTGTGTGCATCGGGTGGTATCTAAGTTGAGATACCACTTCTGGTATATCAGCTTGCGTTTGCGTGAGTACAATACTCGAACGTTGTACGTCTCAGCGCCCCTTGTGCGTGGACGTCTTGCAGTCACGCGAACGAAGGGATTTGTCCTATGTGCGGAATTGTCGGCTACACCGGCTTTGATATTGCAAAGAACATCCTGGTCACGGGCCTTAAGCGTATGGAGTATCGCGGCTATGACTCTTCGGGCGTCGCGCTCGAGGTGGGCGAGGGCGCCGCGGCGCACCTCGACGTCATCCGTCGCGTGGGCAAGGTCGCGGGCCTGGAGAGCGAGCTTTCCAACATCGACAGCGACGCTACCTGCGGCATTGGTCACACCCGCTGGGCCACCCACGGCAAACCTTCCGTCGTTAATGCCCATCCCCACACCAGCTGCGACGGTCGTATCGCCATCGTCCACAACGGCATCATCGAGAACTTCGCCGAGCTGCGCGAAGAGCTGGAAGGCCGCGGCCACCACTTTAAGAGCGAGACCGATACCGAGGTCTTCGCGCATCTGATCGAAGAGGCTTATGCCGAGACGCACGACCTGATGGCCTCCGTGCGCGAGGCTTGCACCCACGTGGTGGGCGCCTATGGCTTGGCCGCCGTTTCCGCCGATGAGCCTGGCGTGATCGCCGTGGCTCGCAAGGACTCCCCGATCGTAGTCGGCGTGGGCGAAACCGGCTCCTATGTTGCTTCCGATGTCATCGCGCTCATCGACGCAACCCGCGACGTCGTGGTACTCGAGGACGGTCAGTTTGCCAAGCTCGCGCCCGCAGGCGTCGAGTATACCGACGAGGCCGGCAATGTGATTGAGCCCAAGGTTACCCATATCGACTGGGATCTGGACATGGCCGAAAAGGGTGGCTACCCCGACTTTATGCTCAAGGAGATCCATGAGCAGCCGCGCGTCGTGCGCGATACCCTGGTGGGCCGCATGACCCCCGCCGGTGAGCTCGATATCGATGAGCTGGGCCTTTCGCTCGAGGAGCTCAACGATATCGACCGCGTCTACGTGATCGCTTGCGGCACCAGCTACCACGCCGGACTCATTGCCAAGAATCTCATTGAGGGCTGGGCTCGCATCCCCACCGAGGTGGAGGCGGCCAGCGAGTTCCGCTATCGCAATCCCATCATCACGCCGACGACGCTTGTCGTTGCCGTGTCCCAGTCGGGCGAGACGGCCGACACCCTTGCCGCCATTCGCGACGCGCGCATCAAGGGTGCCAAGGTCTTCGGCATCACCAACGTGGTTGGTAGCCCCGTGGCGCGTGAGAGCGACGGCGTCATCTACACTAAGGCCAACAAGGAGATCGCGGTCGCCTCGACCAAGAGCTTCATCGGCCAGGTCGTGAGCCTTACGCTGCTGGCTTTGCTGTTGGCGCAGGTTAAGTACCGTCTGACCACCAAACAGGCGCGCATGCTGTTCCGCGAGCTTTCCGATACGGCCGAGCAGATCCAGTGGATTTTGGATACCCAGACCGAGGCCGTTCATGAGGCCGCCCTGCTGTGCAAGGACGCGCAGTCCGCGCTGTTCGTGGGTCGCGGCATGGGTGCCGCTATTTCCTACGAGGGTGCGCTCAAGCTCAAGGAGGTCAGCTACCTGCACGCCGAGGCCTACGCCGCCGGTGAGATGAAGCACGGCCCCATTGCCCTGATCGACCCGGGCTTCCCTGTCATCGCTGTGGCCACCAAGAGTGCCACCTACGACAAGACCGTGTCGAACCTTATGGAGTGCAAGGCACGCGGCGCCAAGGTCATCGTCGTTGCCACCGAGGGCGACGAGGAGATCAACAAGATCGCCGACTGCATCGTCCGCGTGCCGGCAGTCCGCGACGTGTTCAGCCCCATCACGGCGAGCGTTCCTCTGCAGCTGCTCGCCCGCGAGGTCGCCATCCTGCGCGGCTGCGACGTCGACCAGCCCCGTAACCTGGCCAAGAGCGTCACGGTAGAGTAGTTGGTTCCGCCGTTATAACGACCAAGGCCCGGCTCCGCGTCATCAGACAGAGCCGGGCCTTTTTGTACGGAGAAACCACCACAAAGGTGTCTGTCCCCTTTGTGGTGGTTTTGGCAGGTTAGCGGAGCTTGCTGGTCTCGAAGTACTCGGGGAACTGGTCCAGAACCTCGGTTTGGTTGCGGAACATCATGTGCAGGTGCTTGCTGACCAAAAAGCTCGCTTCGATGGGGTCGCGACCGGCGATAGCGCGGCGAATCTGCTTGTGCTCGTTCACGATGTCCTGATTGTCGAGAACCTGCGTGGCGGCGCGCAGCCAGCGGAAGCGCTCCAGGTCGGCATTGGTCTCTTCGAGCCACGACCACACGGTGCTGCGACATGCGATGCTAAAAATCATGTGATGCATGAGGTTGTCGCTCAAAAAGAAGCCGATGCGATCCTCTTCGGCCATGGCCTTTTCCTGCAGCACGATGGCGCGGTCGAGCTGCTCGATGCCGGCCGACGTGGCGCGCGCACAGCACTCCACAATCACCTGCTTTTCCAGATGCTCGCGGATGTAACAGGCACTCTCGGCAAGGGTGAGGTTGATGGGTGAGACGTAGGTGCCGCTCTGGGGCACGGTGCGCACCAGGCCTTCCTGCGCCAAGCGAACCAAAGCCTCGCGCACGGGCGTGCGCCCCATATCCAGGTCGTCGCAAAGTTGCTTGACGCCCAGCTTTTCGCCCGGCTTGTAGTCCAGGTAGACGATTTTGCGTCGAATGGTGTGGTAGGACTGGTCCTGTAGGCTCGTTTCCTGCTCGCCGACGTGCATCGATTCTTCCATAGCGCCTCGCAACTGTTCTATCAAACTCATATGTCAGTTGTTAATTATGCCGCGAATCAGCTTTCCGCGGTGGGTAGTTCGGCTGTTGCCCAAGAACTATTGCGGCATCTTAGTCTTTGTTTACGCAAGGCTGCGCTCAATGTTGCCGTATCATAAGCCGTCGCAAACGTGAAAGAGAAAGAAGGAATCCCATATGCAACTGGCGAATATCGTACGTGAGCGCTGGAAGGGCGTCTTGTTCTGCCTGATCATCGCCATTCCCGCGACGTTGCTCGGCAAACAGATTGAGGTGGTCGGTGGGCCGGTATTCGCCATCCTCTTCGGCATGGTTCTGGCGCTCGTCTTTCCCAAGAATCGCCGCGAACAGCTCGCCGCCGGTGTCACCTATACGTCTAAAAAAGTCTTGCAGTACGCGGTAATCCTGCTTGGCTTTGGCATGAACCTCTCGCAGATTCTGTCCAAAGGCGCTCAGTCGCTGCCGATTATCGTGGCGACGATTTCGACCTCGCTTGTCATCGCCTTCGTGCTCTGCCGCGTTATGAACGTGCCGGGCAAGATCGCGACGCTTGTGGGTGTGGGTTCGTCGATTTGCGGCGGTTCTGCCATCGCCGCGACCGCACCCGTCATCGATGCCGACGATCGCGAGATTGCCCAGGCTATTTCGGTCATCTTCCTGTTTAACGTTATCGCGGCGCTCGTGTTTCCGACGCTCGGTGGTATGCTCGGGCTGACCAACGAGGGCTTTGGCCTGTTTGCCGGCACCGCCATCAACGACACCTCGTCCGTAACGGCTGCGGCGAGTGCTTGGGACAGTATGCATCCCGGTGCCAATGTGCTCGAGAGCGCCACGGTGGTCAAGCTCACCAGGACGCTGGCCATTATTCCCATCACGTTGGTCCTCGCATGCTGGCAGATGCATCTGGCGCGCAAGGCCGGCGGCGACGCCAAAAGCACGTTCTCGCTTAAACGCGCGTTTCCCATGTTTGTGCTGTTCTTTGTGCTGGCGAGCGTAATCACCACGGTGCTTCAGCTTCCCGTGTCCATCACGGCGCCCATCAAGGAGCTGTCGAAGTTCTTTATCGTGATGGCCATGGCGGCTATTGGCTTTAATACCGATATCGTCGAGCTGGTCAAAAAGGGCGGCAAGCCCATCGCGCTGGGCTTTTGCTGCTGGATTGGCATTGCGTGCATGAGTTTGGGAATGCAGCACGTGCTGGGAATCTGGTAGAGAAGTAGCTTATTCGCGTGCTGGTTGCTGGTTGCTGGTTGCTGGTGAGCGCAAGCCTGCGGTGGAGCGATAGGAGCTCTTGCGGGTATGGCTTGTCCGCAGGTTTATAAGTCCCGAAGAGCTCTTATCGCCCCGCCAGGATGGCGATGCGGGGCAACACCTATACTCGCAGGACGGCGCTTTCTGCCCTATAGTGTTTGGTGAGCAATATCGTTCAATTTTGAAACACTCGGTCGTGCGACCGTCGGCGGTTGCACGTCGCCGCGGACAGGGGCAAATCATGAATAGCGATGCCAAGCTGAACATCTTGACCGAGGCCCTGGCTGCTGCCGGGGCCTCGGCATTGGCAATCGATGCGCGTGGGGACGTCGTGATTTCGACCATGAATGACGCGGCGCTTGAGCGGGATGTGGCGGCTTTTGTCGCTGAGCGCCTCGACCGTATAGGAGACGGCGCGCGTCTGGTTATGGGGCGCGCGGGTACGCGCCTGAGCCTGACCGTTCGCCCCACCGACAAAGAGGGTGGGGGCCTTTGGGTCGTCGTGGTCCGCGAGATGCGCGGCGCCGCGGCACATGCGGGCATCGAGTGGCTCAACGCCGACGAAGTTGAGGCCCGCTACGAATCGAGCGCGTACGGCATCGTTGAGGGGGCGGCCTCGGTAGCTGCGCCGGTCGCCGAGAGCTACGCGCGCGGTGTGCCCCTTATGCTCGAGGGCGAGCTGGGAGCGGGTCAGGTCGAGATAGCCAAGCGCCTCTATCTGGACGGTCCTTTTGCCGATCAACCCTTTGTTGCCGTTGCGCTCGATGAGCTTACCGATCGCGGTTGGCGCCACGTGCTCAAAAGCGCCGAATCGCCGTTGTTCCAAACGGGGCTGACACTTTGCATTGCGGGCTGGAATGCGGTTGGCCCCCAGCGCCTTCGCGAGCTCGTTTCCACGATGGCCGACACCGCGTTGGCGACGCGCTGCCATGTGGTGCTGACGGCGAATGACATGCCGGGCGGCAGCGAAAGTGATCAAGCCGCCTTTGTGACCGAGCGCTTCGCCTGTGCGGTGAGCGTGGCGCCGGCAATCGTCGAGCAGGGAGCCACGTCGCAAAAGATTGCGCGCTATTTGGAATATCTCGCTGGTGCATTTGGGACGGCAGCGCCCACGCTGTCTGCCGCGGCGACGAAGGCGCTCGATGCTTACCGCTGGCCGCGCAATTATCTGCAGCTCCGCGAGGTCTCGGAACGACTGTATATATTGGTGGGGGCGGGCACGGTGGATCGCGCTGTGGCGGAGGAAGTGCTAGCCCAAGAGGACGTGATTAAGACCGCAACCTTTGGCGCCCCGACACTCGAAAGCGACCTGTATATCCTGCGACCGCTGGCCGATACCGAGCGAGATATCGCGCATCTGGTTGTAGATCATCTCCACGGCAACCGAACCCGTGCGGCGGAGGTGCTGGGCATAAGCCGAACAACGCTGTGGCGCTTACTGAAGGACGATGACCGTTGAGCGAGGCGCCCGTGACCGCGCGCGACGCGTGTGCTACAGTCCAAAGCGTTATTGTTTCGATTTGGTTACGGCGTGCGGGGGCGTATGGCTGAGACTACAAAACCGAGCCGCAGAAGGCGGAGCGCCGCGCCGGTTAACCGACGCACAACATCGGTGACGTGGGGCAAACACGCCTCGGGGTTTGACGGCTCGTTCAAGCGCACTAAATACGGCTATCCTTCGACAGGTGCCCGCTTGGCAATGCAGGCAGAGTCCTCGCTGTGGGACCGCAAACGCGTGGTGGGTTCAAAGCTCAAGCACGACGGCACGCTCGGCTACATCAGCCGCGGGGCGGCTCGTCGCAGCGGACTCAATCCGGCTGGTTGGCATCGTTATGTTCCGATCACGGTCGTCATTGCGGTGATCGTCATCGCACTCGCTGCGCTTGGCTACGCCGGCGGCGGCGCCAACTTGGACGCAGTGTTTAAATCGCCCGAGCTCGCGCATGCAGGCACAGAAGTTGTCGAGGGCGCTCAGACCCAGACGGGCGTCGCGCCCCAGCGCGGTATCGTTGCGGCAGCCTCCACCATCGCCGATGCGCAAAAGGACGAGGGTGAACAGGGCGACGACGCCGAAACGACTCAAACGAACGAAACGACGACAACTCCATCGGCAAGATAAGTTGCGAGCGGGTCCGCCGTTCGTTAGAACGGCGGAACTAATTACTTCACATACACCACGTTGTCGCGGCGCGGCTTTGCCTCGGGAAGCGCGTCTTCGGCATAGCCCAGAATGCAGTGACCGACGCCGCGTAGGCTTCCGTCGGTGGGCAGACCCCAGCTGGCCAGTAGCTCCAGGCCCTCGGGCGAATCGAAAACCTCGTGGGCGCGATGAATCCAGCACGAATCGACACCCAGTGCATAGGCGGCGTTGAGCAAGTTGCCCATGGCGAGCGAACCGTCTTCCAGATGCGTGGGCACGCTGCGGTCGACCAGTACCACCACAACAGTCTTGGCACCGTAGAAGGGGTCGCTGTTGCTGCCCATGACTTGCGCGTTGAGCTGCGAGAGACGCTCGACGGTCGCGGGGTCGGTGACGGCGACAAACGTCACCGGCTGGCGGCCCATGCCGCTCGGTGCATATTGGCCGGCTTCGATAATACGTGCAAGCTTCTCGGCCTCGACGGGACGATCGCTGTATTTGCGGCAGCTGCGGCGGTGAATGAGCGCTTCGATGGTCTCCATGGTGTCTCCTTGTGGTGGCGTTGCAGATGCCACGTTCATACCCGTCGGGCTCAAACGATAGACGGTCAATTGCCCGGCCAAAAGGATAGATTCCAATTGGGAAAGTAGGTTTGCATAAAAGTGCCTTCAGAATGTGACAAAGCAATGGGATGGTTAAACGTTTTATCCCGTCTACCCTGCGGTTTTTTACCACTTGCCTAAATGATGCGCGCATAAGCTCTGATAAAGGTTTTACTAAAGGAGTACCAACGTTTATCAGCGCGCCATGGTGGCGCCGGGCCAGGAGGTAACATCATGTTCCAGGCTGGAGATGTCGTCGAGACCGACTTCGAAGGATTTCTGAAGCTGCTGCGTTCCAAGACGCGCGCTTTCGTGTCGATCAACGATCACGAGTACTACATCACGCACACCGATGGCTATTGGCGTGTTCAGGATTGCGAGGCCCTCAACGATAAGGGCCACTTTACTGACTGCTCCGAGCTGGTCAACACGGTCTGCGAGGTCGTCGAACTGCCGTGGATCTGTGGCAAGAGCCTGCACGACAGCTTCTCGGGCGCCACGGTCTACGAGGCCGTCGCTGCGTAACGGCCAACAATCGATATTCTCTTGCAACCGCCGGCGCCGCCCCCGCGCCGGCGGTCTTTTTTGTCGACATGCCTATGTAGAGCTGACCATATATAACGAGCTTATTGACGATAGTCAAAACTCGGACTAATGTAGAGATGTCAATTGGTCAAAACTCGGACAATCGAATGGTGGGATAGATGAATAGTGCGGTTACGCTGGTCGATTTCGACCGGATGCTCAATGGACTCGACCATATCTATTCGGAGTTCTCGCGCACCTGCGGTCTTTCGGATTGCGCCTATTGGATGCTCGTCGACACCAGCACGGCGGACGGCAGCATCGCCGTGAGTCGTCTGACAAGCGAATGGTTCTATAGCAAGCAGACCATCAATTCGGCAATCAAGACGCTTAGGGCGCGAGGGCTTGCGACATTGGAGTTTGCCGAGGGCAGTCGTAAGAACAAGGTTGTGCGACTGACCGCAGAAGGTATGCAGTTTGCCAAGCGCTACGCGTTGCCGGCGCAAAAGGCCGAGCAGCAGGCATTCGAGGCGCTCGAGCCGTGGGAACAGCGCGAGATCATGCGCTTGGTCGGTAAGTTCTCCCATGTTCTTAACGAAGAATGCGAGGCATTTAAACGGCAAGTTGCCGCCGAGAACGAGGCTGACGATAAGGGCGAGGGGGAGACATGCGACTCTTAATGAGGTTTATGAGGCCGTATCGCGGGCTGATTGCGGTGACGCTGCTGGTGCTGCTAATCGACAACGTCGGTACGCTGCTCGTGCCCACGATGTTGGCGAACATGGTCAACACGGGCATCACGACGGGCGACGTCGATTACATCTTGCGCAACGGTCTGTACATGCTCATCGCGACCGGCATGGCCAGCGGCGGCGCGGTGCTGGGCTGCTATCTTTCGGCCCGCCTGGCGGCCAACGTGGCCTGCGATATCCGCAACGCCGTGTACGACAAATCGCTCGAGCTGTCCGCCAGCGACTTTGAGCGCTTTGGCACGGGTTCGATGATCACGCGCTCGCTCAACGACATCAACGTGATCCAGCAGGCCATTCTGCAGACGATTCAGTTGGTGCTGCCGGTGCCGTTCTTGGCCGTCGCGGGCATCATCTTTGCCTGGTTTATCGATCCTGCCATGGGCACGCTGCTGGGCGTGGTCGTTGCGATCGTGCTGGTGGCGGCGGTCTTTACGGTGGCTAACGCCGCGCCGATTTTTATGCGCCTTCAGAGCTTTATCGACCGCATGAACGTGGTGCTGCGCGAGAACATCGTGGGCGTGCGCGTCATCCGCGCATTTAACAAGGAACGCCACGAGGAGCAGCGCCTGGACGAGGTGTTTAGCGATTACGCGGCCAATGCCATCAAGGTCAACCACCTGTTTGTGGGTCTCGACAGCTCCAGCTTCTTTTTGATGAACATCGCCGAGGTGGCGGTGCTGTGGGTGGGCGGCAACCGCGTGGGCGTCCATGCCATGCAAATCGGCAGCATCTCGGCCGTGCTGGAGTACGCGATCCTGATCCTGTTCTTTGTGATGATGGCGCAGATGGTGGTGCTGACGCTCCCGCGCGCCGCGGCGTGTCTCAACCGCGCGCAGCAGGTGCTCGAAATCGAGCCGAGCATTGTGGACGGCAAGGCTACGCTGGGCGACGGGGCGCCTGAGTCCGCAGACGGCGCCGACGCGGTGGCCGTGTTCGACCACATGTCGTTCCGTTTTGACGATGCCGACGAGGACACCCTGTGCAACCTGAGTTTTGCCTGCCGCCGTGGACAGACGACCGCGATCGTGGGCTCAACGGGCTCGGGCAAGTCAACGGTGGCCAAACTCTTGCTTCGCTTCCACGATGCCACGAAGGGCGCCATTCGCCTGAACGGCGTCGATCTGCGCGACCTTTCGCAAGACGACATCCGCGGGCGTATCGCCTATGTGCCGCAGAAGGCATGGCTGTTCTCGGGTACCGTGGCAAGCAATCTGCGCTTTGGCAACGAAGATGCGGCCGAGGCTGACATGCTCCATGCGCTCCAGGTTGCCCAGAGCACCTTTGTACTCGATCAACCGCAGGGGCTCGACACTCCGGTGGCGCAGGGCGGTACGAACTTTTCGGGCGGCCAGCGCCAGCGTTTGGCAATCGCCCGCGCACTCATGAAGCGCGCCGACCTGTATATCTTCGACGACAGTTTTTCGGCCCTGGACTTTAAGACCGATGCGGCACTGCGCCATGCGCTGCAGGACGAGACGTGCGATGCCGCGGTGCTCATCATCGCCCAGCGCATCTCGACTATTTTGCATGCCGATCAGATCGTGGTGCTCAAGGACGGCGAGATCGTGGGCCTGGGCACGCACGACGAGCTCATGGAAACCTGCGAGGTGTACCGCGCTATCGCGGAATCGCAGATGAAGGGAGGTGAGTAGCATGACCGAGGAGCTCAAGAAGCGGGGCATCGCCGATGACGCCGCGGTTGCAGAGACAGTCGAGGAGACGGGCGCCACGCCCGGCCTGGACGAAGCCGCCAAGGCGGCGGAGCGCGAGGCTCGCCGCCAGGCGCTCTACGAGGAAAACGAGCGCGCCGAGGACGAGCGCGCCCGCGCCGAGGCAGAGCGCATGCGCGATGTTGACGACGAGGACGAGGACGAGACGCCCCGCGACACCTGGGCGACGGTGCGCCGCCTGTGGAGCGAGGCCGCCGGCGACCATTGGCGTTTCTATATCGTGTTCGCGAGCATCGTGTTCTACGTCATCTTTAACACCGCCGCGCCGGCGTACAGCGCTCACGTCATCGACGAGCTGTGGGGGCATATGCAGGTGGCGTTTGCCAACGGAACCACCTTCAACATCACCTGGGAGAACTGCGGCAAGACCATCTTCGTCTACTTTATGATCTGGACTGCCGCTGCCTCGTTCTATGCGCTCCAGAGCTTTTTGATGTCGAGCGTGGCCGAACGCCTCAACCTACGTCTACGCAACCGCATCGCACAAAAGCTCAATCGTTTGCCGCTTGCCTTCTTTGACGCGCATCGTCCCGGTGAGGTCGTCAGCCGTGCGACCAACGACTTGGATAAGATGTCCGAGAGCATGCAGCGCGGATTGCTGCAGCTGCTTGTGTCGATCGGCACCGTGACGGGTGCCATCATCATGATGTTCGTCTATAGCGTTAAGCTCACACTCGTCTTTTTGGGCTTCACGGCCCTGTCGCTGCTGGTGACCAACGTGGTTTCGCGCCGTACGCATGATGTGACGGGCGAGCGTCAGGAGTGGGTGTCCAAAATCACGAGCGCGGTCGAGGAAGGCTATTCGGGCCGTTTGGTGATTCGCGCATTCAACCGCGAGCACCAGAGCTCTGCCGAGGTGCACGAGGCCTCGGGCGAGCTGGCGCGCGTGAGCACCAAGGCCGACTTTATGATCAACGCCGTCGGACCCGCGGTTCGCTTTATTGGTCGCCTGGCGCAGATTGTGATTGCGCTCGTGGGCTGCAGCATGCTGGTCGCCGGTCACATGACCGTCGGCGTGTTCGAGGCGTTCTTCCAGTTTATCTACGAGGCGTCCGAACCCATGACGCAGCTGTCGTTCACTTTTAACTCGCTGCAGAGCGCGCTGGCGAGTGCGGAGCGCGTGTTCGACCTGCTTGATGAGCCCGAGATGGAGGCCGATCCGCTGCCGGACGAGGCCGCCAAGCTGCCGGGTCGCATTGAGGGCCGCGTCGCTTTTGAGCACGTGCGCTTTGGCTATGCGCCCGACAAGCCGCTCATGCGCGACGTGTCGTTTACCGCCGAGCCGGGCCAGAAGATTGCGGTGGTGGGAACCACGGGTGCGGGTAAGACCACGCTCATCAACCTGCTCATGCGCTTCTACGAGATTGACGGCGGCCGCATTACGCTCGACGGTGTGGATACGCGCCTCATGAACCGCGGTGAGCTACGTCAGCAGTTTGGCATGGTGCTGCAGGACGCCTGGCTGTTCGACGGCACGATTGCCGAAAACATCGCCTACGGCTGCCCCGAGGCAACGCGCGACGAGATCGTGGCTGCCGCCCGCGCCGCGCAGGTCGACTTCTTTGTGCGCACCATGCCGCAGGGCTACGACACGCGCGTGGCCAATGATGCCGAAAGCATCAGCCAGGGCCAGCGTCAGCTGCTGACCATTGCGCGCGTGCTGCTCAACAACCCGGCGATTCTCATTCTGGATGAGGCGACCTCAAGCGTGGATACGCGCACCGAGCTTGCCATCGGCCGTGCCATGGACGCGCTCATGCATGGGCGCACAAGCTTTGTGATCGCGCATCGCCTGTCGACGATCGTGGACGCCGACCTGATCTTGGTCATGGACCACGGCAACATTATCGAGCAGGGTACGCATAAGGAGCTGCTCGCAGCCGAGGGAGCCTACGCCGACCTCTATCTGAGTCAGTTCGCCTAAGGTGACAAAGGGGCAGCCCCTTTGTCACATTGGAAACAAGGCGCGCCGGGGATGAATTCCCTGGCGCGCCTTCTTGCGTTGATGCCGATGTCGTTTTGTGCTGCTTGCGTTCCTAGCGTTCGTCCGCGAGCTTGGCGACGAGGGCCTTGAGCTCCGCCACCTCTCGCTCGAGTTCCTTGACGCGGCGAGCGTTTTCGGTGATGCCCTGGCGGTTGAGGGCACTCTGCTCGGCGGCGTCATCGGGCATATACTCGCGATGCTGCTTGGCGTCGAAGCTTTCTTCGAACACGCGGCAGCCGTTGCGCTTGATGATGCGCCCGGGCACGCCCACGACGGTGCAGTTATCGGGTACGTCTTTG
This sequence comes from Collinsella sp. AM20-15AC, assembly GCF_003471405.1. NCBI lineage: Bacteria > Bacillati > Actinomycetota > Coriobacteriia > Coriobacteriales > Coriobacteriaceae > Collinsella > Collinsella sp. AM20-15AC. The sequence goes on along the minus strand of NZ_QRJA01000020.1, from coordinate 16,030 downwards.
ACGACGACCGAGTTGCCGCCGATCTTGACGTTGTTGCCGATGCGGATGTTGCCGAGCACCTTGGCGCCTGTGCCCACAGTGACGTTATTGCCGAGCGTTGGGTGGCGCTTGCCGGTCTCGTTGCCGGTGCCGCCGAGCGTGACGCCCTGGTAGAGCACGCAGTTGTCGCCCACAATGGTGGTCTCGCCGATGACGACGCCCATGGCATGGTCGATAAAGAAGTGCTTGCCGATCTGTGCGGCAGGATGAATCTCGACGCCAGTGATATGGCGGGTGATTTGCGAGAGCACGCGGGCGAGCGAGCGATGTCCATGTTCCCACAGCCAGTGCTCGGGCACGTGGTTCCACTTGGCGTGCAGGCCGGGGTAAGAAAGGAAGATGACTAGGCCGTTTTGCGCGGCGGGGTCCTGTGCCTGGACGGTCTTGATGTCCTCGCGAATGGTATTGATAAAGCTCACCGGCCGCCCTCCCTTAGCGCCGCGACAATGCAATTCAATAAAGTATAGCGATTCGCTAGGGATTAGGAAGAGCAATCTTGCTCGGCTTTGCGCGACAGGTGTCAATTATGCAAACTTGCTGGTAATGAAGTCACGCTTTTGTAAGGTCGTGTGCGTTGCCGCGTCACAACCGTATACTGGTCAACTTGGACGTGTCCGCGCCCACAACTGAGAGGTTTTACTTCATGGGTTTCATCAATTTTATCGCCGAGCTGCTTAAGGATCCGCGCACCGCGATCGCCAGCTGGATCGCTGCCGGCCCGCTTATGGCCTATGGCTGCGTGTTCCTGATCATCTTTATCGAGACGGGCGTGGTGTTCTTCCCGTTCCTTCCCGGCGATTCGCTGCTGTTTGCCTCGGGTTTCTTTGCCCACAACGGCGGCTTTAACATCGTGGCTCTGCTGGCCGTCGCATGGACGGCTGCCATCTTGGGCGATCAGTGCAACTTTATGATCGGTCATTTCTTTGGCCAAAAGATCATCGCCTCGGGCAAGGTGAAGGCCATGACGCCCGAGCGCATCAAAAAGTCCGAGGAATTCCTGGACAAATGGGGCCACCTGGCCATCTTCCTGGGTCGCTTCTTCCCGTTTATCCGCACCTTTGTGCCCTTCATCGCCGGCATGGGCGGCATGCATTGGCGCAACTTTGTCATCTTTAACGTGTTGGGCGGCATTACCTGGTCGACGGTCTTCACTCTGCTGGGCTACTTCTTTGGCGGCATCCCCTTTGTGCAGGAGCACTTTGAGCTGCTGATTATCGGCATCGTCGCCGTGTCGATCATCCCGACCGTGGTCGGTCTGGTTAAGGCTAAGCTGGGCAAAAAGAACGCGTAGCTCGAGCCAGCGCGCAAACCGTGCCGTTGAGGCCCGTCACCCTTTACGGTGGCGGGCCTTTCTGCTTCGGTCAAATGAAAATACTTTACTTAGTTAAAGAAAAGCGTTTTATCAGACGCGTACGGGGAGTACAATCTCGTGCATGCGAATCGACGTGCCATCGGCTTTGATGCCGTTCGCGTGTCCCGTCCGGCTCTACGCTCCGGGCGTGCGACGTTGCGACGCGGTCGGCTTCGGTCTTTGCGTGCGGGTTCGCGAGTATGCAACTGTGTATGTAAGGAGCGACATATGACTGTCGAGAAGAAGGATATCGATTGGGGTAGCCTCGGCTTTGGCTACATGAAAACCGATTACAGCTACGAGGCTCATTGGAAGGATGGCAAGTGGGACGAGGGCGGCCTGACCACCGACCACACCCTGCATGTTTCCGAGTGCGGCGGCATCTTCCATTACTGCCAGGAGGTCTTTGAGGGCCTGAAGGCCTACACCGCCGAGGACGGCAGCATCGTCTGCTTCCGTCCCGACATGAACGCTGAGCGTATGTATAACTCTGCCCAGCGCCTCGAGATGCCCCCGTTCCCCAAGGACAAGTTTGTCGAGGCCGTCAAGCAGGTCGTTTCTGCCAACGCCGCCTGGGTTCCGCCCTTCGGCTCCGGTGCAACCCTGTACGTGCGTCCGTTTATGATCGGCTCTGGTGACGTGATCGGCGTGGCTCCCGCTCCTGAGTACACGTTCCGCATTCTCGTGACCCCGGTCGGTCCGTACTTTAAGGGTGGCCTCAAGCCCGTCAAGCTGCGCGTTTCCGAGTACGACCGCGCCGCACCGCACGGCACCGGCAACATCAAGGCTGGCCTGAACTACGCCATGTCCCTCAAGCCCACGATGGAGGCCCATCGCGAGGGCTATGCCGAGAACCTGTATCTCGACTCTGAGTCCCGCACCTATGTCGAGGAGACCGGCGGCGCGAACGTTCTGTTCGTGAAGGAGGACGGCACGCTCGTCGTTCCGCAGTCGCACACTGACTCCATCCTGCCCTCCATCACCCGTCGCTCGCTCGTTCAGGTTGCTCAGGACCTGGGCATAACCGTCGACCAGCGCCCCGTCGAGTGGGCCGAGGTCAAGGCCGGCACCTTTGTGGAGTGCGGCCTGTGCGGCACCGCCGCCGTCATCTCCCCGGTGGGCGAGATCGACAACAAGGTCTACGGTGCCGACGAGACCGTGACCTTCCCGGCTGGCTACACCGAGATTGGCCCCGTGATGAAGAAGCTCCGCGAGACCCTGACCGGCATCCAATCTGGTGCTGTCGAGGATAAGCACGACTGGGTTTACACCGTCGCGTAAGCTGTCTTAGCTGTTCGGCCCGAGGGCAACCTTCCTTTCCGGCGCGTCCTCGGACATGAAAGAACCTCCGCTGCGCACTTCGTGCGGCGGAGGTTCTTTCGTCCTGCGGAGTGCGCCGGAAAGGAAGGTTGCCCTCGGGCCTGCGTTACCTCGGCGCTGCCGTTACGGGCAATATAGATCTGAATTAAAGATGGCGCGCGGCCTTTTAGGCCGTGCTTTTGTTTTGGTTCGCGCCATGTGGGGGTGATGGCGACGTGCATTTTTGCGAGTATTCTGCAATCGAAGGCCCCTGCATACCGACCTCGGGCAAAAAATCGGGATTTCTCGATGTTTTCTACGAATGATGGGCGGGGTTATGGGCTGACAGCGTTTGATTTGCAGGGATATTTGCGCTCTTTGGCATTTATCGCGGCGCCCGAAGCCCTTGGTTATGTTGAATACTCCTAAAAATGCACGGCGCTTAGAGGGGGAGCTTCGCGAAAAAGGAAACCGCCCCGTCGAAGTATGCATTCGACGGGGCGGTTTATGCATTTGGCCGATTAAGGATGCGCTGCCAAACTACTAGAACTTGACGGTCGGGGCCTGGCGGGCTGCTTCGGCGGCCTCGAAGCCCTGGCGCTCCTTAAACTGGAAGATGCCGGCAAAGATGACAGCCGGGAACGTCTGAATGGCGTTGTTGTAGCTGAGCACGCAGTCGTTGTAGCTCTGGCGTGCATAGCTAATCTTGTTCTCGGTATCCTCGAGCGACGCCTGCAGCTGCGTAAAGTTGGTGTTTGCCTTAAGGTCGGGATAGGCCTCGGCTACGGCGAAGAGCTGGCGTAGCGCACCGGTCAGCACGTTGTCGGCCTCCATCTTGGCCTCGGGCGTGGTGGCCTTGACGGCGGTGTTACGCGCGCTGATCACGGCGGAGAGCGTCTCTTGCTCGTGCTTGGCGTAGCCCTTGACGGTCTCGACCAGGTTGGGGATCAGGTCGTTGCGGCGCTGCAGCTGCGTATCGATGTTCTGCCAGGCGTTATCGATGCGGTTACGCTTGGTGACCATGTTGTTGTAGATGCCGGCGATGGCGCAGACAATCACAATGACAACAACGATGCCGATGATGACGGGAATCATGGTGTCTCCGTTTCGAATGGCCGCGGCGTCTTCCGCCGGCTGCCGTTGGTGTAACGCTACTAGTATACCCGCAACCCTTGGCGATACCGAACTTTCCGGTAAGCGTTATGTTTCCACCAAGGTGAGGCCGTTCGCCAGGGAGTGGGCGATACAGGTGTAAGATATGCGACAGATTAGTGAACGCTGTCTTTTCCTTGAGGAGGGCGATACGTATGGACCTTCGCATCAAGAAAACCTATCGGGCCCTGTTCGAGGCCTTTACTGAGCTGCTCGAAGAGCATCGGTTTGAGGACGTGACGGTTGCCATGCTGTGCGACCGCGCTATGATTCGTCGGACGACGTTCTACAAGCACTTCCGCGACAAAAACGATTACTTTGCCTTCTACATCGATGAACTCATGTCGGGCCTGCCGCAAAAACGGGCCGATGCGGATGGCTCGGAGGGCGCCGAGGACGTGCGCGCGCTTCGCCACGAAGTGTTCGCCGATGCCATGGATCTGATTCTGGCGCATGAGCAGCTCATGGATAACATTTTGGCGAGCAGTATGTCGGGCATGCTGACCAGCATGATTTGCGACCGCATCGCGCGCTCCATACGCGGGCGCGTGATGAGCGCGCTTGACGAGGATGCGCTTGCGCCCGTATCGCTCGAGACGACGTCTGAGTTTGTCGCCGGCGGCATTATTCGGCTCTTTACCATGTGGTGGGAATCGGGCCACGTACTGGAGCGCCGATCCGAAATCGCCGACGTGGTCGATGCGCTGTTCGAGCGGACCATGACGCCGGTGAGTCACTAAGAGTGGCGGAGAGAGGGGGATTCGAACCCCCGGAACGCTCTCGCGCTCAACGGTTTTCAAGACCGCCGCATTCAACCGCTCTGCCATCTCTCCGTGAGTCGTAATGATAGCATCGTTTTGAATTTGCAACAGGGAAGGCGAACGATGACGATCACCGAAATCGACGAGAAGTTCATGCGCGAGGCGTTGGCGGAGGCGCGAGCCGCCGCGGCGGTGGGCGAGGTGTCCATCGGAGCCGTAGTGGTGCGCGACGGCGAGATCGTCGCGAGGGCGCACAATCGGCGCGAGCTCGACCAGGATCCTTCGGCTCATGCCGAGTTTGCGGCCGTGTGCGCCGCTGCCCAGGCGCTTGGCCGCTGGCGCCTTTCCGACTGTACGGTCTATGTGACGTTGGAACCCTGCTGCATGTGTGCGGGGCTTATGGTCAATGCGCGCGTGGGGCGCTGCGTGTATGGCGCGAGCGACGCCAAGGCGGGTGCGTTGGGCTCGTTGTACGATCTCAATGCCGATTCGCGCCTAAACCATCGGTTTCATGTGACCGCCGGCGTGTTGGCGGATGAGTGTCGCGCGGTGCTGAGCAACTATTTTGCCGGTTTGCGCGGTGCGGATGGCGTCGGTTGCGGCTGCGGTGCAAACCTTGAGGCGCATGTTGCCCACGCCGAGGCCCTTGCTGACGGCGAGGATCTTGCCGGCGAGACGCTCGACTTTGGTCCCGTGCAGCGCCGGCCTCGCCGTGTGCTGCTGGCGATTGATTCCTTTAAGGGCAGCGTTTCGAGTGCGCAGGCAGAGGAGGTCGTTGCCGAAGGCGTGCGCCGCGTTTGGCCCGATGCCGAGGTGTGCACATTGCCGCTGGCAGATGGCGGCGAGGGAACGCTCGACGCCGTTGCCGCCTGCGGTGGCGAGCTTGTGACCTGCGAGGTTGCAGGTCCCTTGGGCGAGCGTGTGCCTGCCCGGATGCTGGTTGATGTCGAGCGCGAGTCCGCGGTCATCGAGATGGCCGAGGCGGCCGGCATTGGGTACTCGCCTTGCACGGAGTCGTCGGCGCTTGCGGCTTCGACCTATGGCGTGGGCGAACTGATGCTTCATGCGGTTCGCGCGGGTGCAAAGACTATCTATATTGGCTTGGGCGGCAGCGCCACCAACGACGGCGGCGCCGGCATGCTGCAGACGCTGGGCGCGCGTGTGGTCGATGGTCGGGGCTGCGATGTCGCCCCCGGTCTTGCCGGCCTTGAGCAGGTGGCGAGCGTTGATTTGGCGCCAGCGCTGCAGGCTTTGGATGGCGCTCGTATCGTTGTGCTTTCGGATGTCGAGAATCCGCTCGTAGGGCGTCGCGGCGCGCTTGCGGTGTTCGGCGGACAGAAGGGTCTGCCGGCGGATGATGCCGAGGCGCTGGGCAAGTACGACAACTGGATGGTCGGCTACGGTCGCCTGCTCGATGCGGCAATTTTCGAGGTGCGAGCTCAGGGGTTGTTGCGCACACCCGAGGGCACACGGACGTTTGGCTCGGTGCTCGGTGTGCCCGGCGCCGGTGCCGCCGGTGGTCTGGGAGCAGCGCTGTTGGCACTCGGTGCCGAGTTGCGCTCGGGCGTGGAGACGGTGCTCGACCTCGTGGGGTTTGACGAGCGCGTGCGCGATGTCGACCTCGTCATAACGGGCGAGGGCAATATGGATGAGCAGTCCGCCGCCGGCAAGGCGCCGGTGGGTGTGGCCCGTCGTGCGAAGCGATATGGCAAACCGGTGGTCGCCGTCGTGGGCGGTCGTGCCGACAGCCTGGATGCGGTGTATGGGCAGGGCGTCGACTTGGTGCTTCCGATCTGTCGCAAGCCCATGGACCTGGAGCGGGCACTCGATCCGCAAGAAGCCGCAACCAACCTCATCTGCGCCGGCGAAGCGGTCGCTCGATCCTACGACCTCGGTCGCATCTAGAAAAGTAGTCATTTTGGGACGGGGCTAGGAAAACACCCGTAAAGGCATGTGAATCTGAACAAATCAATCCTGTGCCTTGTGGCGCTCGATGGTGCTGTCTGGGGATCGGAGACTATGCACTTCAGGTGTTGACGCCGCCATTTATGTGCCATTAGTAGATTGCTCTTCGTTCAGTTGTTCGCCAATTAATCATGCCAATTAATTACCATCTCGGGCGAAGACGTGGATTATCTCCATGATGGGCCTCTTTGGGCATAATGTTGTCTTTAACTGTCCTTAATCAATAGATCGCTCTTGGGAAGAGAAGGCGACACCAGAGGGGGAGAAGGGAATTGGAGAGGAAAGTTTTCGGCGGGGGGCAGAGAGTCGCTGCTCTCTGCCTTGCGCTGGTTCTCGGCTTCGGATGTTTATCCGTTGGCGCGACGGCCGGTGTCGCATATGCGGCCACGGCATCGCGGACTGCGTATACTGCGGAGGGGTTTGAGATCACCCAGGACGGCGTGACCTATTCGTGCGAGACCACGGATATGGGCACGGCGGAAATCAAAGGTATTGTTGCTGACGACAGTGTGACCGCGGTGAGTGTGCCCGGCTCCATCGAGCATGGTGGCCAGACCTACAAAGTCACCGAATTTCGTTTCTCGTCTGATATCGTGGCCAAGAACGTTGAGCAGCTGACGCTCCCCGACACGCTCGAAAAAATGTCCGGAGGAGGATTCCATTTCAGGAAGTTCGCAAAGCTCAAGGAGCTCCATATCCCTGGCTCTATCAAGAACTTCGATTGCCCGCTGCAAAACTCCAGCTCGCTCGAAAAGCTCTATTTCGATGAGGGCGTCGAGGAGATTAGCGCCAACTCGATGGTCAATGGCTGCAGCAGCCTTTCGGAGATCGATCTCCCCTCCACCCTCAAAATGATTTCGGGCACGGGCGCCTTCAGAGGAGCTACGGCCCTCACAAGCATCGAGTTTCCAAAAGATGTCGCCTTCGACGACACCATAGTGGGCGTGTTCCAAGACTGCACGTCTCTGACAAGTGTGTCGTTGCCCGCTTCGGTTACCAAGATCCCCTCGTACATGTTTGACGGATGCACCTCTCTAACGTCCGTCACCGCGCTTAGCGAAATCGAGTCTATCGGGGATGGGGCGTTTCAGAATTGCTCGAGTTTAACTGGCATCGATTTCCCGGGCACATTGAAGAGCATCGGATCCTCTGCTTTCCGGGGGTGCGCCAGCCTGGTGAGCGTGACCGACCTGAGCAAAGTGACAAAGATGGGCAGCGCGGCTTTTCGCGAGTGCGGAAATCTGCGGGCGTCCGTGGACCTGTCCTCGCTTCAGAGCATTCCGGGCTATGCGTTTTGCTACACGCCAGTTAAGATCGCGGGGCTCTGCGACAGCCTGAAGAGCATTGGCGACTGGGCCTTTATCTGGAGCAATGTTGCCGTCCAGTTCCCCGAGACGCTCGAGACAATTGGCAACTACGCCTTTTTTAGCGGTACGTTGCCGGAGCAGCTTTCCATTCCAGATTCCGTGACTTCCGTTGGCGCGGCAGCCTTCTCGGGCGTAGATGGCGTGAAGGATGTGACGATCGGGCGCGGCCTTACCAAAATACCCCTGGACATGTTTGACGGCAGCTCGGTTCAAAAGATCACGATCGAAAACAGCAGGGACGACATCACCGACTCGGAGAACCTCCCGTCCTCTGGCGTCGATATCGTCTACACGCGCGAGTCCATCGATGACGGCGTCGGCGATACCGTGAGCAATGACAGCACCAAGACCCTTCAGGAGCTGGTCAGCGAGGCCCCCAAGGGCAAGGAGACCGTCATCAAGCTGGAAAAGCACGTGAAGCTCGGCTCCACGCTCACGATTCCTGCCGGGAAGATGATTAAGATCACGTCGGATGAGCCCTATACCATCTTGGCAAAGAAAAGCGGCTTCTCCGTACTGGTCAATGTTGCCGAGGGGGCATCCCTCGAGCTGTCGGGGAACGTGTCCCTGAGTGGTCGCTACAACAAGGGCGCCATTATTTCTAGCAGGGGAGCGGTTGTGCTCTCTGACGAGGCCGTTGTGTGCGACGGCGCTGCGAACACCGTCAATACGGGTGTCATCGACGTGTCGGGAGACAAGGCTTCGCTTACCATGATGGGCGGCGTTATCGAGCAGTGCGAACTTAAGGACGCGTATTGCGGCGCTGTCCACGCGAAGGACGGCGCCCATGTTGTCATGAAGGGCGGCGTTATCCGTAAGAACGGAATCGTCGTTACCGGAGACACTAACGGCTATCACCTCACATCTTCTGGCGTCATGTTGGTGGGCAATGCCCGCTTCGACATGAGCGGAGGCAGCATCGAGGGCAACAGCGGCTATCGAGGCAGCGCGGTCCTTGCGTACAGTGAGGGGGAGGGCGATAGCCAAAGAGCCAAGTTCACGATGACTGGTGGTCAGATTTCCGGCAACAGGAGCAGTAAACTGGAGGCGGGGCCCTTAGATCCCTCTGGAGCAGTTCACATTGAGGGCAACGCCGAGTTCACCATGAAGGGTGGAGAGATTGAGAACAACGTTGCGTCTGGCAACGGCAAAGGCGGCGGAGTGTGCGTGGTCGATCGCGGCCTGCAGCAGGGTGGTAGGGACCATACCGCTTTCACTATGAAAGGTGGCTCCGTATCGGGTAACTCCGCTTCCGCCGGCGGAGGCATCTATACCTATTCAGATGACGTCATGCTCAGTGCGGGCGAGATCAAGGACAATACTGCTCGGAATATGGGTGGCGGCGTATATAGCGAAGGCAACGAGTATCTCGTCTATAGCACGCTCCATATCGAAAACGCTCTCGTTGTTGATAACCATGCGAAAAAGCAGGGCGGCGGCATGTGGTTCTGCCCGACCGGAGATGCCAAGGTCTACGTCCAGAACGGTGGCCTGATCGCCAGGAACTCGGCCGATGAGGCGGGAGACGACCTCGTCTTCACCGGTTTCAAAGACGCCAAATACAAACTGACCTTGGCCAACCGCGCTCCGGGCGGCGGAAAGGTCAGCTGGTACAGAGACGGTGGGCTGTTTAACCCCGAAGGCACTTATGCGGAAACAAACACCGAAATCCCGCGATTCTCGCCCGACGGTGGCAACGGCGAGCCCCTGTCCTTTACCGACGCCACGCCGAACGTCGCGCTTAAATCTGTGATGAGCGAGGATGTGTATAACCTCGGCCGCGGTCAGACGTCGCTGACGATCTCTGGCAATACGGCCGAGCGGGGAGGCGGCATCGGCGCCAACGGCGGTGTCATCATCGGCAAGTCCGAGAACATCGACATTCGCATCAAAAAGGTCTGGGAGAACCCCAGGATTCCCCATCCTGATAAGGTAAAAGTAAATCTCAAGAACGGCGATACCGTCATCGATTCGATCACCCTGAGCGAGTCTGACGACTGGAAGGGCGTCTTCTCCAACCTGCCGCAGTGTGATGCTTCCGGCGCCGTGATCTCCTACACCGTGGCCGAGGACGCCGTCGACGGCTACAGCTCTGAGGTCTCCGGCGACGCCGAGCACGGCTTCACCGTGACCAACACCTTCACGGCCAAGGTCTCGGTGCCCGTCGAGAAGAAGTGGGTCGGCCCGGCGGCTGAGAAGGCCACCGTGCGCCTGCTCGCCGACGGAAAGGACGCCGGCAAGAAGATCGACCTCGACGAGTCCAACGGCTGGAAGGGCTCCTTCGAGGGCCTGGCCAAGTACTCCAAGTCCGGCTCCGTGATCGCCTACACCGTGGCCGAGGACCCCGTCGAGGGCTACAGCTCGAAGGTCTCCGGCGACGCCGAGCACGGCTTCACCGTGACCAACACTGTGAAGACGGGCGAGCTCGACGTCTCCAAGACCGTCGTGGCGCGCGAGGGCCTGGCGGTCGACGCGGACAAGACATTTGAGTTTGCGGTCGAGGCCGCCGATGCCGCGGGCCGCAAAGTATCCGGCGCCTACGGTGACGCGACGTTCGAGGACGGCAAGGCGACCCTCAAGCTCAAAGATGGCCAGACGGCGAGGATCACGGGGCTGCCCGCGGGAACCTCCTACACAGTGACCGAACGTGCCGCCGATGGCTACAAAGCCGCGGTGAACGGTGTCGAGGGATCCAAGGCCGATGGCTCCATCTCGGCTGACCAGGTCTCCTCCGCCGCCTTCACCAACACCTTCGACCCCGCCCCCGCCACGGCGTCCGTCCCCGAGCTCACCAAGGTGCTCGCGGGCGGCCGCAAGCCCGGCCTCCAGGAGGGGGAGTTCGTCTTTGAGCTCTCCCTCACCGACGGTGCGGGCAATGTGCTCGAGGGCTACCCAATCGAGGCGAAGAATGACAAGGACGGCAAGGTTTCCTTTGGCGAGCTCAGCTTCACCAATCTGGGCACCTACCACGCGACCGTGACCGAGAAGGCAAGCGGCGATGTCCTGATTGAGGGCGATGCGCATGCCTACACCTTCGACATCACGGTGACTCAGACTGGTGCCGGCCTTAAGGCCGAGATCTCCAACGAGCGGGGCAAGAAGACCTTCACCAACACCTTCTCGCCGCACGACAACACCAAGACCGTCACCAAGGCGGACGCCTCGGGCGCCAAGGTCGATGTGGATGGCAAACCGGTGGGCGTGGGCGATACCCTCACCTATACCATCGGCTGGGCCAATAACAGCGTCGACGACAGGGGCGCCGCGCAGGCGGCCGACGTGACGGTGACCGATGTCCTGCCCAAGGGCGTTAACTATGTTGAGGGTTCTGCCGACGGTGCCGCCTACGATGCCGCGACACGCACCCTTACCTGGTCGCTCGGCGAGCAGGCTGCGGGCGCCACGGGCACGCTCAGCTTTGACGTGAAGGTCTCCGCCGAAGCCGCCGTGGTCGACGACATCTCCAACACCGCCACGGTCAAGGTGGGGGAGAACGAATCCCAGACCAACACGACCCACAACAGCGTGTCCCGCGAGGGCAGTCTCACTGTCAAGAAGACGGTCGTCGGCGGCGACAGCCAGCGAGAGTTCGGCTTTACGGTCGCGCTGACCGACGGGGACGGCGAGCCCGTCTCCGGCACCTTCGGCAAGGGCGAGCACGCCGTGACGTTCGCGGACGGCAAGGCGAACTTCACGCTTAAGGATGGCGGGGAGAAGATCATCTCCGGCCTACCCGTGGGCGCGCGCTACACCGTGACCGAGGACGCCGCCGAGGGCTACACGACCACGGTCAACGGGGCTGACGGCTCCAAGGCCGAAGGCACCGTGACCGAGGACGGCGCGACCGTCGCGTTCACCAACACGTACGGAACGGCCGCCGAGGGCAGGGACGTCTCCACCGCGGGGCTCTTCACCAAGACGCTCGAGGGCCGCGACTGGGCGGAGGGCGACAGCTTCCAGTTCACGCTCGCGGGCGAGGACGGCGCCCCCATGCCCGAGGGCTCTGCCGACGGCTCCAAGACCGTCAGCGTGACGGCCGCCGCCGGCACCAGGGCGGGCGCTAAGGTCGCCTTCGACTTCGGCTCCATCCGCTACACGCTCGATGACATCAAGGATGCCGAGTTCGCCGAGGTCGGCGGCAAGCGCGTGCGCGCCAAGACCTTCACCTACACGGTGCGCGAGGTCAGGCCCGATGACGGCTCTGCCATCGCCGGCGTGGCCTACGACGGCCACGTCGCCACGATGACGGTGACCGTGACCGATGACGGCTCCGGCAACCTCGCGGCCACGACGCCCGCGATCGCGGAGGTGAGCGGCGGCGACTTCGTCAACACCTACACGACCGAGCTCGACTACTCGGCCCGCGCGGGCGTGCGCCTGTCCAAGACGCTCTGTGGTCGCGCCATGGAGGCGGGGCAGTTCGCCTTCACCGTGACCGCCGACGCCGAGACGGCCGCCAAGCTCGGCCTCAAGACCGACAAGGACGCCTACGCCGTGGCCGCTGCCGATGACGGAGAGGCCGACCTGGTCGACCTCATCGGCGGGATCGCGGAGAGCGACGTGAAGTTCACCGATGCCGACGCGGGCAAGACCTACAGCTTCACCGTCACCGAGACCAAGCTCGGCGGCGAGGGCTACGCCAACGACACCGCGCCGCGTACGGTGACCATCGCGCCCGCCTACGATACCGCGACGGGCAAGCTCACGGTCACGACCACGGTTGCCAAGGACGGTGTCGAGGTCGCCCGCAGGGAGGTCTCCACGGCAGATGATGCCATGGCGGCGCCCGCGCCCGTGACGGTCGCGTTCCAGAATTCCTACGAGGCAACCGGAGCCCTTGGCGGCGAGGGCAACGTGGCAATTAACGCCACCAAGACGCTGACGGGTCGCGCCGCGGCGGCGGGCGAGTTCTCGTTCTCCGTTCGCGATGCCCAGGGCAATGCGGTCGCGACCGCGACCAACCGGGCCTCCGGCGACGGCGAGGCCGTGGGACTTGCGTTCTCGCCCATCTCCTACACCACCGACGCTCTCGGGCGGATGGTGGCGGAGGGAACCGCCACCAGGGCCGCCGACGGCTCCTGGGTCATTCCCTATACCGTTTCCGAGGACGGTACGGACCGGCTGCCTGCGGGCGTGACGGCGGCCACGTCGAGCTTCGGCATCACGGTCAAGGTGACCGATAACGGCAAGGGCGGGCTGGATGTGGCCGTGACCTACCCCGAGGGCTCCGACGGCACGCTGTCGTTTGTGAATGCCTATAGCGCCGGCGAGGCGACGGTCGATCTCGCGGGCACCAAGACGCTGGCGCTTAGCCAGGCCGGACTCGGCCTCACGCAGGCCGGCATTGCGGGCAAGTACACCTTTAAGATTGAGCCGCTGGACGGCGCGCCCGCGCCGGTCGACGCCTCCGGCAAGACGGTGACCGAGGCGGCCAACGACGCCGCCGGTAACGTCGCGCTGGGCCACGTCACGTTTAAGCAGCCGAGCGACCTCGATGACGTCGAGATCGACGGCGGCGGCCTGCGCACCAAGACGTTCACCTACCGGGTGAGCGAGTCCGGTTCGGTCGACGGCGTGGTCAATGACGCGACGGCAACCAGGACCTTCATGGTCAGGGTGGTCGAGGACACCGCCGCGGGCACGCTTGTCGCGGAGGTCCTGCCCGCAGAGGGCACGCCCGAGGGTAAGGGCGCGTTCGAGTTCACCAACACCTACGGCGTGAACCCGACGCCGAGCTCCGTCACCGACCAGATCAAGGTGAACAAGAAGCTCAAGGGCCGTGACCTGGCCGAGGGCGAGTTCGAGTTCCAGCTGGTCAAGCTTGCCGCCGACGGCAGCGAGAGCGTCGCGGCGACGGGCAAGAACGCCGCCGACGGCACGGTCGAGCTCAGCCCCGCCACCTACACCGCGCCCGGCACGCACAGCTACGAGCTGCGCGAGGTCGCCGGCACGGCGGGCGGCGTGACGTACGACAAGACGACGTACCGCGTGCGCACGACGGTCACCGATGCCGGTAACGGCACGCTCGCCGTCAAGCACGAGCTGGCGGATGCCGAGGGCAATGCCGTGGGCGACACCTCGGTGACCTTTACCAACGGCTACGAGGCCGCACCCGTCACCCTCAAACTGGGCGCCGCCAAGGTGCTCAAGGGCGCCGAGCTCAAGGCGGGCCAGTTTAGCTTTGAGCTCAAGAGCCGGGACGGCAAGGTCATGTCGACCGCCAAGAATGCCGCCGATGGCAGCGTCACGTTCGATGCGCTGACCTTCAAGCAGGCCGGCACCTACACCTTCACGGTGAGCGAGGTCGACGACGGCCAGGCGCACGTGACCTACGACAAGGCGGTGCACAAGATCGTCGTCACGGTGAGCGACGAGGCGGCAGACGGCACCAAGACGGGCTACCTGTCGGCGAAGGTCTCCTACGAGGGCGACGCCAACCTGCCGCCGGTCTTCACCAACAGCTACGTCGAGGAGCCCGGCACCCCCGAGAACCCCGGCACGCCGGGCGGCGGCTCAGGTGGCGGTTCAGATAACGGCTCCGGCAGCGGCTCCAGCGGCGACGGCTCCAAGGGCGGCATGCCCGACACCGGCGACCGCAGCCTGCCGGTCGAGGCGCTCGGCGCCATGGCCGGCATCGGCGCGCTGGCCGTCGCGGGCGGCGCGGTCCTGTACCGCAGGCGTCGCTAGCGATATGGACGAGTGGGGCGAATCCATCCGATGGGTTCG
>NZ_QRJA01000020.1:0-1360 GCF_003471405.1 Collinsella sp. AM20-15AC | reverse complement strand
GGTTCCCCCCCACTTGCCGTGGCGGGCGGGAGCAGGTAAGATATACCGAGCGCCTAGCGCGTTCGATGGGTTCGGATGACGATATGTTCCGAATCTGGTCAGGTCCGGAAGGAAGCAGCCATAAGGAGCCTCTGTCGGGCATCCGAATCCATCGAGTGCGCAGGCGTTTTTTGGTGCCGCGGCTACCCGCGAGTGCCGGCAGGGCGCTTGGTGTCTCGCTGGTCCTCGGCTTCGCCTGCGGGATCGCTCGACTACCAAGCGCCCTGCCGGCACTCGCGGGTAGCCGACCAAAACCGCCTGAAGGGTCACATTTATCTGAATAATTAAATCCCGTGCCTTTTGCTGCTCGCTGGCGTTGTCTGGGGCGCGGTGGCTACGTGGTTCAAGAGGCGGCGGTGCTGTTGCTTGAATTGTTGCAGTTAAAGAGGCCTGTTTCCCTAGGTGGGGAAACAGGCCTCTTTTTGTCTCTGGGCTTGTGGATTGGCGAAGGTAGTATGCTCTGGCGGCTATTTTGAGTTCTTGAGGCGGCGTGTGGCTGTGGCGGTTATTCCGAGGCCTGCGGCGGCGACTGCTGCGAGTGCGATTGCGCTCGGCGCTGTGTCGCCCGTATTTGCGAGCTTGCCGGTGGTCGTATTTGCTTGCTTGGTGGAGCTCGATGGAGCGTCTTTGCCGGTCGCGGGCGAGCTGGCGGGCTGTGCCGTTTCGGCCGGCTGCGCTGAGCTGGAGGGTTTTGTCGTCTCGGTCGGTTGCGTTATCTCGGGCGAGGTGACCTTGTCTGCCGCGGCTTTCGCCTCTTCGTATGCCCTGCAGGCGTCGTCATAGGCCGCTTGCGCCTTTTCCAAATCGTCGAGGAGCGCATCTCGCTTGGCTACGCCCTCATCGATGTGGGCTTTGGCTTTCTCCGCCTCACTTTCGAAACGCTGAACCTGTCTTTCCTGGCTTTCGAGCCGGCGTTGGCAGTGGTGAAGATCATCTTCACAAGATTTTTCTCGCCTTTCTGCCGACATGATCTCACTTTGCAACTGCTTAATAGTTTCGTTAGAAGCTCCGTCGTCGATTGCCTTATTTAATTCTGCCTGAAGGCCGCTTGTCCGGTTGTGGGCCTCATCGTATTTGGCTTGGGCTGCATCGACGTTCGCTTGCATGGCGGGAAGGGGTTTCCTCCATTTGGCGGCTTCCGTCACCACCATGTCGTAGATCTCTTGAAAAGCGGCAATGTCATCATCGATTACCGCAAGTTTCTCGGGACTTGCGGCGTCTTTTGCGGCCTCGAGGTTTTTGAGCGCTTCCCGCATGGCTGCATACGCTTTTTCTTTGGCTCTGTTAGACCAAGGTTGACATAAAAACGATGTCACCGCGA